>JACQPN010000016.1 GCA_016207515.1 Euryarchaeota archaeon
TACAAGGTGGGTCTTCGCTTGATCGGGCGGCGGGTCGAAGTCCTGCGCAAGGGTGCGGAAGTCCGAGTGTATCTTCCCGGGAATCGGGAGAAGGTTTTCAAGGTCCGGCGTCGATACGGTCGCCGCCGGCCAGGGGGGTCGGTTTTAGAGTTACAAGGCGGGTCGGATTAGCGAGTTACACGACACATGATGCTCCTCAACTTCTCGACCAGAATCTCGTTTGACGTGTAGACGAGGGCCGTGAAGCTTGGGACGTCGTCGTAAGCCGGTTTTACCGTGACGTTCGCAGGTGGTTCCACGAGCTTCTCCGTGAGGGAGATGTCGAGTTTGATCGTGTTCTTGTGGCGCAGCGGACCGAGGAACTGGATGCGCGCCTGAATGTAGTAGGGCTTGGAGTGGAATTGGACGAACTCGAGCTTCAGGCCGCTCTGGTCGCTGAGGCGGGCGAATATCTTTTCGAAGCCTTTGCGCACCGTAGTTGATTTGACACTCTTGACTATGGTAAAGTCGAGGTCTTCCGAGAGGCGCCATTCGGGGGCGTAGATTTTCCGGATGGCTGTGCCGCCCTTGAATATGAGGACGTCGGCCAGCGGAGGGCCCGCGTAGATGCCTTGGATGAGCCATGTGAGCGCGTAGTCCTTTTCGAGCGCAGAGACGTCGAAACCTGTCCGTCCCGCCAGCCTGCGCAGCGCGTCCGCGTCCATCAGGTTCCTCTCCAAGAGAGCAGTTCGGTTCGGGTGCGGTTCAGTATGAGTCCGTACTTTTTCGAGTAGGCCAGTCGCTTGGTCGGACCCTTGGGGTCGAGCCACATGTAGTCGTTGAACTTCGTGCTCGCGATTTTCTTGCGGACGGTCTTTGCGAGATCGAGGACTTCGAGAATGTAGCCGAGCCGACGTATCAGTGCGCTTACGCCGTTGCGCTTGGCGTAGTTCAGGAGTTTGGCGAAGTCCAGCTCGTCGCGTCCTTCCCAGAGCGCCTTGATTGTTTCGCTCATGCCGCCGGCGTAGTCGGGGAGGTCGAGGCAGTCGATGATCGTCTTCTCGCGGTCGGAGACCTTGAATGATCCGCCTGCCATCTGCGTCTCGGTCCATCCGAAGAACTTCTTCTTGGAGAGCGTGACGAACTTGAATGTGGTCGCGCCGTAAGTTACCTCTGTCTTGCGCTTTGTCGTGGCCACGAAGATGGTGCGGGGAACCTGTTCTGTCAGGCCCCAATAGTTGAGAGCCGTCCAGAACCCCACGTAGTAGGCATCGACGAGCGTGGGTACTAGCAGGTAGGGCACCTCTGACCAGGATCCTTCCACGCCGGCCCGAGCAGGAATGAGGACGTACTTGCCCTTCTCGAGTTCTTCGATTCGGCCCTTCTTCTTGAGACGCTTCAGGACGCTCTTGATCGAGTCGTTGGTTGAGCCGAGGATCCTGCGTGCGTCCGCGAACCGGAAATTCTCAATGCCCTCCTTTTCGAGTGTGAAGAGGAGCTTGAGCTCCCGTGGGCCAAGTGTTAATTTTCGTGTAGGCATAGTGTCGCCTGACGACACTTCAATGGCACGAGTATTAAAAGGTTTTCCGTCGGGTGTCGCCCACGACGGGATTCGTATTCGCGTCGTCCCTTGGACGCCCAGAATATGAGCTGGGTACGAGAACCGTGCCGCGAGGGTCGCCAGGCGTCACACCATGATCCCATTCATCTTGAGGAGTTCACGGCTCTTCGGGCATCCTCACCCATGGCGTTGGAGCGCGCCAGTATAAGCTTTGTACGAACGCCGTTCCGCGAGGACCAGTAGTACGCGTGGCAGCGTGCGGCGCAACTGATGCGCGCGTCGGCCACGGTCCAACCTTCCGGGACAAACGCCTTGCCGTAGTTCGTCCAATCGTCACTATTGGCATCTACGCACATTCTACGTAGAAATACCTAAATAGTGCTGATGACAGATGGGTACGCGTGTATTCCGAAACATGCGCGAGCTTCGCGCCAAGGTGCGTCGTGTTTGTGAGGCCGACCGCGTTGTCCTGTCGCTCCACGCCCGCCGCACGCATCCAGAACTGCTTCAACGCGACAAGATCGATGTGGTCCGGTATGGCGAGCGCGACAGACCGGCGGCAAACAGGCCTCCGGATTCAGGAGTCTACGTCTGTTGGACGCGCCTACGACGGCATGGTCTTTGCCGGGGCGTGTATGCGATTGTCCGGTCGGGGCACGAGGAGTTTGTCCTCGTCATCACGGCGTTTCCGGAGGGACACCGATGAACGATGAGATTCCCCCCGACGCCGGCGAAGTGCATGAAGTCACCCCGGAAGAAAGCGAGGATACGCGACGCAGGATCCTCGCCGCCAAGGGAAAACCCCTCCACCGCACGGGCACCGTGACGGAATGCCCCATGTGCGGCGGCCGCATGCTCACGACCAACAACCTGAGCCACACCATCCCCACGCCACGCGGCCTCCTCACACTCACGCGGCTTTCCGGCGCCGAGTGCCTCGACTGCGACGAGAAGGAATACGACATGGCAGCCATTGCAGTCATGACGGAACACGAGAACGATGAGATCGTCGCAGACTACGAGACGCGGGTCACGACGACCGGGGGAAAGACATTGGGGACCTATTTCAAGGAGGACCTCCGGAGGGTTCTCGGGCTCAAGGGGAAGGAGAAACTAAGCTGGAAAGTGATGGACGCGGATCACGCGTACGTCACCGTCGATCGCGCCGCACGGCGTAAGTGACGCAACTAAGGCCCGCGGGGACGGGAACGTCCGTTGCTGGCCTCCGAAACTCGCCGAAAACCTACTTCCCGCGCCCGTACTTGTAGATAGGGCGCCCAGGCGCCGCTGGCGTGTCTACCGGGTTTTTCGGAGGCGGCTTCAACGTCTCGGCCACGGCCTTCATTTGGGCCCCCACGCCATAAGTATTGCGGCGTCGTGGAGAGAAGGGCAACGACGACGGACGCTAGCGACGACTTGCAGAGAGGGCCACCACGGCGCCGGGAAACGCATGTAAGATTCGACTATTCTGCTGCCGCGCGGGCAAAAGAAGCACGCCCTCACCCGGCCCTCGGTCGCCCGCCCTTGACAATTGGTCGCCCAGGCGCGGCTGGCGCATCCCTGGGGTCCGGCGGTGGGGGTCTCACTTTATCGCTCACGAGTCTCATTTGGTTTCTCACCTTAAGAATATTACGACGCCGTACAGGAAAAGGCTCACGAATAGGGCGACGAGCCCCAGGCGACGCAGCGACCCTACGCGCACCAATTCCCCCTGATTCTCGGTCGCACGGTCCTTCAGCCCTTTGATCGTGGAGAACTGGATGTGGGCCATCGTCCACCGAGGCTCCAGGGCGACCTCCGCAAGCCATGCCGGGTCGGCGCCCGGTCCGATCTGTGGGGCGCGCGCGGGGAGAATCCCGACGTAGGCGTCAAGGAAAAGAGACGCTGAAATGAGATTGACCACCAAACTGAGAACCAGTAATGCGGCGGACGGCGTCAAAATCGGGTCGCCTCCCACCAGGGCAGTAGGTTGCGAGAGAAGAAGGGCCAAGCCGCCGCCAAAGGAAGCTACCGCCAGGGCAAGGAGCTGTTCGATCTTGTCGTCCAACTCCTCGGCGACCGTTATCTGATGATCCACGTAGCGCTCCATCTGGCGTATCACCTCTCCCAACCGTCGTTCGTCAAGCGACTCCACGCCAGCCATTCTCCGAGTGCCTCACGTTGTCAGACGCACGGCTTATCATTTTTCCCGGAATCGTCGAACACGCCAGACCGTCGGAGGCGCGCAAACTTCGAAAGCAAGACGTCTGCATCACCCGCACTTCGTAAACGGAAGCAACACCGTGAGGGGAGCGTCGGGTGGGTCGATTCTCAATGCGGAGTTGATGTAAGCGAAGAAACCACTTTGGCGGCTCGCGCGCCTCAGCAGGCCGCAACGATCATCCCAAGCAACACCACGTTCACCGCCTGCCCGAAGAAACAAAGCGCGCAGAACACCTTCAGACGATACCTCAACGACCACCACAGAAAAACGCTCACCCAGACCGTTACGATGGAGACGGCGGTCATTTCAAGGCAATAGGGCAATGCACCCGTGACCAGCCCAATGACTGCGGCCCCGCCCGCGAGCAAGTACCATCCCATCCCGTAGACCGAATTCGGCAACCCGAAGAGCCGCGCGTACCTGGAATCAACGACGCTCGCGCACGTCCTTCCGTCCATCCTGCAGAACTTCGGCACGATTCGCGAATCGGGGGCGATGCGGCGGTAGGTCACGAGCGTGAAGTAGAGCGCGTTGAGGAAGCCGAGGCTTGCGAGGACGATTAGCGCGTAAAAGGTCCCTTCGGGTGCCACAAGCGGGAAACACTATAGTGGTAGATGAGCGGAACGCAAATCGCCAGGCCTCCTTTTCCGACGGCCACGGCTCCGCAAACTCCCAAGTTTCTTTATCCCATCGGTGGCTTCAGAATCGTGTCGGGCCTCAGGCGCGAGCTTGGCCTCTTCGAGGCGACCACGATAACGGTGGGGAGCATGATCGGCTCCGGGATATTCTTCGTCCCCAATCTCGTTGCCCGCGAATTCCCGGACACGAACAGCATCCTCGCGATATGGATACTCGGCGGTCTGTTCTCACTCACCGGCGCCTTGACCGTCGCGGAGCTTTCCGCGATGTATCCGCGCTCCGGCGGTCCGTACCGTTTCGTCAAGGAGGCGTTCGGCGAAGGCCCCGCGTTCTTCGTGGGTTGGGGGTACTTTCTCCTTGCCAAGGCCGGCATCGGGGCGGCGGTCGCCTACGTCTTCGCCGTGTATCTCTCCTACTTCATTCCGTTGAGCGGCCTGGGGATCACCCTGATGGCCGCGTGGTCGCTCGCGGCGCTCACGTTCGTTAATTGGCTCGGTGTAAAACAATCCGGCGGCCTACAGAACGGTCTCACGGTCTTGAAGGCCGCATCGCTCGTAGCGCTGGTCGGGGCCGCGATCGTGATCGTCCCGACAGGCGCTCCTTCAACCGCGCAACTCGTTGCCGGCGGGAGTCTTTCCGCCGCCTTCATCGCCGTCCTCTTCTCCTACAACGCGTGGATCAACGCTACGTTCGTCGCTGAGGAGGTGAAGGACCCCGAGCGCACGCTGCCGAAAGCGTTAGCATTGGGCGTGGGCATCGTCACGGTCCTCTATGTGGCCGCGAACCTCGCGTACTTGAAAATCCTGGGCGCCGCGGGTGTGGCTTCGTCCCAACTCGTCGGGACAGACGCGGCAAGCAAGCTTCTTCCCCTCGGTGGCGCGTTCATCGCGGCCGCGGTCCTCGTCTCCACCTTCGGAAACCTCAACGGCGGCCTTCTCACCGGCGCCCGGTTGCCGATGGCTATGAGCCAGGACGGCTTGCTCCCACGCCGGTTGTCCTCCTTGTCACGCTCGGGAACGCCGGCGGCGGCACTCGGTCTCCAGATGCTAGCGTCCATCGCGCTGGTCCTCACCGGATCGTTCCAGGGGATCATCACGTTCTCGATCTTCGTCATCTGGGGAAGCCTCCTGCTCATCGCTCTTGCCATCTTCAAACTCCGGCGCGACAAGCCAGATGCGCCGCGACCGTACCGCGTCGTCGGCTATCCAGTGACGCCGGCGATCTTCGTGGCCGCCGCAGGATTCGTCATGGTCCAGACATTGATCGACCAACCGCTTTCGGCGGCGTATGGGATCGGGATAGTCCTGACAGGAGTGCCGGTCTACGTCTGGATGCGAAGGAAAAGGACGCGGGGAAACGGCCCAATGCCTGACGGCGAACCTGGGAGGCGCATCGTCCTCAGGCCGATCGACGAGGATTGAGGCGAAGAAGCCACCAGCCCGAAGCGAAAACGGCGATGGCGATGGCGGTCGCGGGAAACATCTCGGAGACGGCCTTGCCGACGTAGGCACCCCGGAGCACGTAGAAGGGAAGACCAAGGAAGGCGACGAACGCAAGCGCGAATGCACCTCTTGATAGCCATCGCGGCGATCGACCGCGAAAGGCAAGGCCCGAAGCGAAGAGGGCAATGGTCACGGAGAAGAAGAAGACGCGGGAAACGAGGCCATGTGCGTCGCCTAGCGTCTCGGGGAGAAGCCCGATCAGGGAAAGACTGGCCGCAGACATGTAGGCGAACGCGGCCGCGAGGCGCCCCGCGTCGCCTCCTTCCCGCAGGTGCGGCGCCATGCCGTGGGCCCAGAGAAGTGCTACGAGGCCGGCAAGAAGAAGACCCGCGTTGAAAAGGATCGAGGTGATGCCCCGCGATGCCCAGATGTCCCCCGAACCGGGAACGCCCCCTAGGTCGGAAAGGAAATTGTCCGTCCACGAGAACCACGGAGCCGTCGCAACGGCTGCGAAGATGCCTCCGAAGGCAAGAAGCGGAGCGAGTAGGCCGGCGTAACCCGCGAGGCGGTCATCGACGATGGGCACCGGGCCTCCCCACGGGCAGGCCATCGAAGCGCATTGCGGTGGCCATTTCGATCCCTCTCAAAACTGCACGGTGACGTCCGCCCTGTCGGTCTCGGCCACTTTGAAGAGGTCCTGCTTCGTGTAATGCAGCATGCTCGCGACGAACATGTCGGGGACGGATTGGATGCGGATATTGTACGTGTTCACGGAGTCGTTGTAGAACTCGCGTCTGTCGGCGATCTGGTCCTCCACCTCGCTTACCCGGTGCTGGAAATTGACGAACGATGTGTCGGCCTTCAACTGCGGATAGTTCTCGGCCACGGCAAAGAGGGTCTTCAAAGTCGACGTCATGATGTTGTCCGCGGCCGCTTTTTCCGGCACACTCTTCGCATTCATGAACGCGGTGCGCGCCTCGGTCACCTTGACCAGCACCTCTTTCTCGTAGTCCCGGTATCCCTTGACGGTCGCCAAGAGCTTCGTCAACTCGTCGTGGCGCTGTTTGAGGAGGACGTCGATGTTCGACCACGCCTTGTCGATGTTGTTCCGCAGCCGAACTAGGCTATTGTAGATCGAGAAGAAGAGCCCTACGAAGAGGACCACCATCAAGAGCAGTACGAGGCCGATGACCAGTTCCAATTCGCCCGCCATTTTCTCAACCCAGGGAAACCACGTTCACCGATATCAGCGCACCGATGACGACGATGATGGCGCCCCCCGCAAACCAGCCCAACGTCTCCCACTTCAGGCCCCTGACGAGGTCGGTCTCGCTTCGATCGGAGATCATGAAGGTCCGTTCGTTGTCGCCCTTCTTCACGGAGACACCTCCGGGTGCCTTCGGGTCGATCGAGGCCGTGCCGAGGACGAAGACGTTCTCGCCTGGTTCGATGAGGTATTCGAAGTACTTCCGGTCCCCCACGCTTGCGCCCCACGTCCGGTGGGCGCCCGGCTTCAATGGCGTGAGGGACCAACCGGACACGTCCATTTCGCGTTCCCGGCCCGAGTGCCACGCGTCGAGGAGTCCAAGGATCCTGGGAAACGCGGCCCCGACCCCCGAGCGTTGGAGGTAGACGCCCGACAGGGGCGTGTGCACCTCGGCTCCAGCCGGGTCGACGTACGCGCGGCCCGTGTCGTCCTTGGCGTAAAACGGCGTCGCGCGGTCGCCGGCGGCGATCGTGTCCCAACTGTAACTGGTCCTCACCTGGCCCTTGGGCCCGCGCGAGACGTGCTTGCGGTACTCTTGCACGTCGTACTTGTAGTAGACGCAGGGTTTACGCGAAAAGGGGGACGTGAGGAAGGACTCGGCCTCGGCCGAGCCTTGGATCTCCACGAGTCCCATCGCCATCGAGCGCACCTTCGAGCGCGGCGTGTCCTCGATGAGGCGCCACTTGCGCCACTTGTTGAATCCGAAGTAGAAGACCAAGGCGCCACCGGCTCCCATTACGAGGCCGATCACCATCTGCTCCATGGCGGCCATGGCGGGTCAGAGCCTCACGGCAATGAAGAACCTTGTGAAAGTCCCCTTTTCCATTTCAAGGAGGGCCGCCCGGAGGCCGCGTGTCGGGAGCGCCCACTGAACGGTGGAACGGCCCCCAGCGTCCCGTCCCGGCGGAGGAAACATGGAATCGCCCCGGCCTGGCGCGTCCTCAGAGGTCGAACTCTCGCCGCCGCATCGTCCACGCCGAGAGGGCGAGGAAGGCGACGCCGGCGAGTACGACGATCCGTAAGGCACCCATCGAAGGCTCGTCCGACGGGAGCCACTGCAACCCCTCATCCAGTTTCCAGCTCTTCGCCGCTTCCTGGATGTAATTGCCTATGGTGAGGGTCTTCACCCACGGGACGAAGAGCCCGGCGATCGTCTCCCAACCGAGGACGAAAGCGACGCCGAGCAAGTACGGTCGGTCGACGACGATGCCGAGGAGCGTGAAGAAGCCACCATATACGAAGAGCGTCACGAGGCTTGCAAACAACGGCGTCGTGAGGAAGCCGACGTTGCCCTCCGGTGTCCCGAAGAGGATGAGGAACGTAACGACTATCCCGACGCTCACGGCAGCGGCGGCGACGACGAAACCGGCGAGGAACTTCGCGATCGGTATGGCGGAGCGCGACAACGGCCTCGTGAGCAGGTACGGAAGCGTGCCCGCTTCCTTCTCGTCCGCGATCACACCGCCCGCGTAGAACAGGGCTATGAACGGGATCAATATCCGCAGGTGGAGAAGGCCGAGGATGCTCGCGTAGAAATCCTTTATAGTGAGCCGGTCGGGAGGCGTTGGCGGCTTGTCGCTAGTGGGCCTTGGATCGACGACGAGGGAGGCGACCTCCATGTTGTTCGTCCCATCGGGATCGCTCGCCGAATCGCCCGGGTCGACGTACGCTTGCGCCCAATACGGGCCTTCCGTGGCGTCGCGCCAGAGAAGTTGTATCTCCTTCGATTCGCCGGCGGCGAGATCAACTTGCGTGATGTTCTCACTGAACGCGGCGAGGGGCCCGCCAAACCCGCGCCCGACCCGGAGCGCTACGGTGACGTTCGTCACGGCCACGGCCCCCGTGTTGGTCACGGTGGAAACGAAGGTGAGGTTGTCGCCGCGCACGTGGCTACCGGGCGGTAGGCGAAGGCCGGTCATCGTGAGGTCGGCCGTGACGGGCGCCGAGTCGTTTCCTGTGAGATTGTTCGGTGGCGTCGGGGCGGTGAGCGCTGACGGAGGCCGATACCCGACGACCACGGGGACGAGTTTCTGGTTGTTGAACTCCTCCTTCTCGCCGACCGTGTCGGCCGAATCGGTGTCGGCGAGGATCCACCAACTGCCGGCCTTCGCGGTCCAATCGACGGTGACGAGCGCACTCGCTCCCGGCGCGAGGCCGCTCACGATATCCTCCTTCGTCGCGTCGGGGATCAATTGATTGCCCGACACGCGCCCGATCGAGAGCGATGCGTTGAAATTGCCTGCATTCGAGGTCCCGATGTTGCGCACCGCGACCGTGAGGACGACGGGGTCCCCCTCCTTGATGGAGGTGAGGGAAAGAGTGGGCTCGTCGGGCGAGATGTCCGCCTGGTGCGTCACCACCCACGCGCCGACGAGCACGACGGGAAGAAGCCCGGCCAAAGCGACGATCAGGAATCCCTTTGCGGAGGCCCAGCTTCGTAGGTGCGTCTTGAATAGGGTCATCGTCGCGCCCATCTAGCTCACCAGGTACTGGAAGATCGCTTCCACGTTGTCGTCAAGGGAGGTCACCGAGGTGAATGGAAGCCTCTTGGCCATGAGCAGGTTCTGGAGTTCCGCGTGGAATTCCTTCGGCCGCTTCGTCTTCACGACCACGGCCCCCTCTTCTCGTTGGAGGGAAAGCACTGTGTCCCAGCCCCAAAGGAGCGCGCCAAGCTCTACGGCGTTGGTCGTCGCGATGCGGACGGTCCGTGGATAGCGGTCGAGAAGGTCGCGCACTTCGTCGATACGACCGTGCGCCATCAACCGGCCGTGGTTCATGAGCATGATCCGATCCGTCATCGCCTCGACGTCGGGAAGCACGTGGGTCGAGACGATGACGCTTTTTCCGGATGAGGCCAGGCCTCTGATGAGTTGTATGAGGTCACGTCGAGCGAGGGGGTCGCTTCCAAGCAGCGGCTCGTCGAGGATCAGGAGTTCGGGTTCATTGAGTAGCGCCAACGCGAGTTTCAACTTCTGGCGCATCCCGCGGCTGTACGTCTCGACGCGCCTGTCGGCCACACCCGAGAGGCCTACTTGGCGCAAGGCCCTCTCCGCCGCCTCGCTTGCGGCGGCGCGCGACAGCCCTCCAAGCTCGCCCGAAAGGACCGCGACTTCCGTCCCCGTGCGTTCGCGCCACGGGGCGTCGCCCTCGGGGACGAAGCCTACGCGGGAAAGGAGCTTCGGGTTCGACCAGGGTCTCTCGCCGAGGACGAGCAGTTCGCCCTGCGACGGTTCGACAAGCCCCATCGCCATCTTCATGAGCGTTGATTTCCCGGCACCGTTCGGGCCAAGAAGCCCCGTGACACCGGGCAAGACGTCGAGCGTCACGTCGTTCACGGCGATGACGTCGCCGTACCATTTTGACACGGCCCTGGCCTCAAGCACCGCCACTACGTCTCACCTGCCAGGCGCGGGTGCTTCCATGCGACGAAGCCCCAACCGATGAGCACCAGCACCGAGAGTTCGATGAGCCCCCACCACGCAGGGACGGCGCCGGTGGGGGGGAGGGCGAATATCCATTCGACCTGGGCTGCCGCGGCGGAGAACGGGGACAGGAGCTGCATGTTCGGGTCCCGGGTGATGCCCTGAAGGAGGTTCGCGACGATCACGTCGGCCACGGCGAAGCCGCCGAAGAGGATCAACGTGGCGGCCCGGCTTGATTTCGCGACACACGATAGGCCGAGCCCCAAGCCGGAGACCACCAGGCCCCACATGAGGCCATAAACGAGGGCGCGTAACGGCATGAGGTTCCAATCCTGCGGCTGTACCGTGAAGAAGACGAATGACATTGCGAAGTAGAGAAGGGCGGGGATGAAGACGGCGAGTGTCGTGACCCCGACGATCGCGAGCACTTTTCCGGCAAGGTAATCGAGGCGCGTCACCGCCCTCGAAAGGTAGAGTTCCAAGGCCCCGCGGCGCGAATCCTCAAGAAGCGCCGGCCCCGCCATCGCCGCGCCGACGGCGAGTACACCCCATCTAAGGTTGTTCAGGAAGAAGAGGAAATTCTCCATCGTGTGGACGCCGTCGCCGCGCCCCCGGGAAAGCGTGTACATACTCCCAAGGTACACGATGGTGTAAGCAAGCACCAGTGTGAGCGCCGTGCGGGACCACGTGTTGTTGATCGCCTTCCTTATCTCCTCGGCCGCGACGACACCGACCGCTGGCCGGTTGTTGAGCACACCACCCCATCGCGGGTAACCCGTGACACCCTCAGGCACTCGTGGTCACCCCCACGGAGGTCGGGGCCACCGCTTGTTGGAACGCCTCTTCGAGCGTCAGTTCAAGGGGAGCGATGTGGCGTACCACTAGACCGCATTCGGAGGCGGCACGGAGTATCTGGTGCGGGTCGTCGGTGTTCACGCGGAGGTTCGGAAGCATCGGTTCGAACGTTATGCCTGCGGCGCCCAAGCGCTCCATCAAAGGCTCCATGGACCCCGTGGTGCGCACGAGGAACGCCTTCGTCGGTAACGACTTCAACTCCGAAAGGGGCCCTTGTGCGGCGGCCCGCCCCTCGTTGAGGACGACCGCGTACTCGGTGAGCTGTTCGACATCGTGGAGAAGATGCGAGGAGATGAGCGTCTTCAACCCGTGCTCTTTCTCGAGTTCGCGGATGAGCCCGAGGATGTGCGCGCGTCCCTCCGGGTCGACGCCTTCCGTGGGCTCGTCAAGTATCAGGAGTTCGGGGTCGTGCACGAGGGCCTGCGCGAGTTTGAGGCGCTGCCTCATTCCCGTGCTGTACTTCTCGACAAGACGGTACCGTTCTTCGCCCAGTTCGACGTAGTCAAGGACTTGATGCGCCCGTTGTAGGGCGTCGGCGCTTCCCATCCCGACGAGGCGCCCTGCGAGGCCGACGGCCTCGACACCGGTCAACGCTGGAAAATGCGCGTCACCTTCCGGCGCGTACCCGATGCGTCGGCGTAGGCTCGTGTTCTTCCGCGAAACGTCTTCCCCGAGCACCCGGACCGTGCCCGATGTCGGTGGGACCATCCCAAGTAGGAGACGGATAAGGGTGCTCTTGCCGGCGCCGTTCGGTCCCAAGAGGCCGACCGAGGTCGACGGAACGGTGAGCGTGAGGGGTCCGAGCGCCTGTTGCGCGCCGTAGAACTTGGAGACGTTTTCGAGTTCGACCAGGTTCGCCATTACACGCCTCGCGCCTTGAAGCGGACCACCCCTCTAAAGTCTTGCGGGATTCACATCATGCAAGGCCCCGAGGCGTACAGGGCTCTTCGCGGCGCGGCGGACGGATCGCTCGGGTGCCTTGCTCACGGGGCGGTCAGACCGTCGCCCTATGGCTAGACGCGACCTGGTCCGCACGCTGACCGCCCCATGAATCACACCAAAGCCACCCCATAACCCTAAAATAACGACCTATCGTTCATTGCGCTGGGAGAACAGGCTCGTTGAAGGATTCGAGTGGCGCAGGTTCAAAGCCCCCCGTGGGCGGACTGAGCTTCACGTACAACGGCCGCACCATCGAAGCCTCCGCCAAGGACACCATCGCCTCCGCACTGTACCGGCGCGGGATCCGGATCTTCTCACGTAGCGTCAAGTACCACCGCCCGCGCGGGTTGACTTGTGTCGCAGGCCATTGCACGGCGTGCATGGTCGAGGTGGACGGCGTCCCGGATGTTCGGGCTTGCACGGCCTTGGCAAGGCCTTGCAAAGTGCGTTCACAGAACGTTTTCCCGAGTGTCAAGTGGGACCTGTTCTCGATCACCGATTATGCGTTCCCGAAGAACTTCGAGTATCAGAGGCGTTTCTTGCGGCCAAAGTCGGTGAACCGTGCGTTCTACTGGCTGGTGCGGCGGATGGCCGGTGTCGGTCGGTTCAAGGGTGACGAGCGGCCGTCGACGGCGGCGGCCCTTGAAACCATGGAAACGGAAGTGTTGGTGATCGGCGGTGGTGTTGCGGGCATGGCCGCGGCAAAAGCATCCGCGGAAAAGGGCGCCCGCACTATGCTTGTCGCAAGCGGTCTTGAGCTCGGGGGCGCAGCTCTCCATGCGACGATGCGTGTCCGATCGGCGAAGGGCGTCATCGCGACACTGCCTTCTTCGGTCCTCGCTTGGACCGGTTCGACGGCGTTGGGCTACTACGACGGCATGGTCCTCGTCGAGCGGGGCGGCCGGCTGGTGGAGGTCCGACCCCGAAGCGTCGTCGTCGCGGTGGGCGGCCACGAGGCCACGCCCCTTTTCCCGAACTGCGACCTTCCGGGCGTCATCTCCGCTCGCGTGGTGCGCTACCTTTGGGGGCGCTTCGGCGTCCCACCTGGTAAACGGGCCATCGTCGACCTCGGTCCCAACGGCGACGAGGGCGTCGTCTCGGATATCGCAGCCGCCGGAACGCAGGTCGTCAAGGTGATCCGCACCGACGCGGAGACGACGCAGGGGGAACGGTCGATCGTGCGTGCTCACGGATTCACGACCCTCAAGGCGGTCACGGTCGACCAAGACGGAAGGCCCGAACGGATAAAGTGCGACCTCTACGTCTACGCGCACGGAGCAAGACCAGCACCCGAACTATTCCAACAGGCGGGCTGCAGGATGCGATACTCAGAGAACTTGGGCGCGTATGTCCCCGAAACGGACGCTGTCGGGACGACGTCGAACGAGCGCGTCTTCGCCGCCGGACTTTCCGCCGGCTACACGGACGTCGACGAGTGTCTTCGGTCGGGCGGACTCGCCGGCGCCAAGGCAGCGGACATGGCGAACATGGACGGGAGGATCGGCGCGGGGAAGGGTGCCGAGGTGCCGGCGAGATGACGCGGGCGAAGGTGCTTGAGTCATGACGACGCCGAAATGCGTCGTCTGCCCGTGCGAGGACATCACGACCACCGAGATCGAGGACGCGATCGAGGTGGGACTTTCCGACGTCGAGTCGATCAAGCGCTACACGGGGGTCGCAACGGGTGCTTGCCAGGGGAAGATCTGCCTACCTGCATTGCGGACGATCATCGTGAGCGTAACGGGAAAGACCGTCGATGAGGTAGGGACGATGGTCCACAGGCCGCCATTGAGACCCGTCCCGATAGGAGAGCTGGCAGGAGAGGCGCCCCGTGGATGAGAGGCAGGTCGGGGCTTGCGGCCCCGACAGGCGCATGGCCTGCGGTCCAGAGCTGACTCTAGCGGGTGTGACGGCGTTGGCGGGTGTTCTTGTCATTTGACCGACCCGCGTAAGATCGTGGTCGTCGGCGCCGGTGTCTTGGGACTGGGCCTTGCATACCAATTGTCGAAACGAGGTGTGCGCGACATCACCGTGGTCGACAAGGGGTACATCCTCTCCGGCGCCTCGGGGCGTAACGGAGGCGGAGTCCGCGCACAGTGGACGACGCGCGATAACATAATCATGGCGCGCGAATCCATCTCGATGTTCAAAGGTCTCAGCGAGGAGCTTGGGATAAACAACTGGTTCCGACAGGGCGGTTACCTGTTCCTCGCCTACGACGACGAGAAGCGACGTGCCCTTGAAAAAAGCGCGGCGTTCCAGCGGCAACACGGGGTGCCGACGCGGATGGTCGACGCCCGGGAGGCGCGGAAGATCGTTCCAGGCCTTGCCGTGGAAAAGGTCGTCGGGGCCTCATACAATCCAACGGACGGCATCATCTTCCCATGGCCGGTCGTCTGGGGTTATTGGCAGCGCTGCCGTGAGCGTGGCGTCAAGGTCATGACCGGGACGACGGTCACGGGCTTTGGAAAATCGTCTTCGTGGCTCTACTCGGTGAAGACCGACAAGGGCGAACTCGAGGCCGACCTCGTGGTCAACGCCGCCGGGGGTTGGGCCAAGGGGATCGCAGCGCTCGCCGACGTGAAACTGCCGAACACAGCGATGCGCCACGAAATACTCGTCACCGAGCCACTCAAGGCGTTCCTTGGACCGATGGTGGTCGACACGCGAAACGGCCTCTATTTCAACCAGGTGATGCGAGGCGAGATCGTCGCCGGCATCAGCAATCCGACCGAAAAGCCGGGCATCAATTCGGCGTCGAGCCTGGAATTCATGAAATCCATCTCCAAAGCGATGCTCGACGTTCTGCCGGGCCTTCGGAGCGTCAGCGTCGTCCGCCAGTGGGCGGGGCTTTACGACCTCACGCCGGACGGCCACCCGATCATCGGTTCGACGCCCGATCTCATGAACATGTACCAACTGAACGGGTTCAGCGGACACGGGTTCATGCTCTCACCGTTCGTCACGAACCTCGCCGCCGACGCGATCACGGGCAAAAGGACCGCGCTAGACATGAGCCGTTTCTCCTTGGAACGCTTCGCGAAAGGCGATGTCGAGAAGGAGACGATGGTGATCGGTTGATGAAAGCGATCGACGGCATCGAGAATCGCATGACTCTCGATCAATTGGCGCGCGGACAGATCTCCTGCGCCGAAACGGCCGACGTTTTCCTGCCGCGGCTGCGACGAAACACCCACGCGGCCACAAAATCTCGACACGAAACCACGCTTCACCTGTGTCCATTGGAGCTCTCGCAAATCTTTAATTATGGCTACCCCGCTATAGAAAAAAGGGTGGACTGTTGAAACGGAGAGATGCACCGACACTTGATGAAGCGGACCTTGAAGTCGTCACGCTTCTCACGAACCTGGGGATGGACCACAAACTCGCAAAGGTCATCACCTTCCTGTCGCAAGTGCCCGAGGGCAAGTCCACCGACATAGAGCGCGGGTGCAAGCTGCGCCAACCAGAAGTCTCCGTCGCCACGAAACTGCTTCGCGACCGAGGCTGGATCGTCACCGAAGAGCGAAAGAAAGGCGGAAAAGGACGGCCCGTCCACTACTACCGGCTCGAAACGCCGCTGCCGAAGATCGTAGACACGATCGAGCAGTCGAAGCGGCAGGAGATCGAGGGCGAACTCGAAAAGATCGGTCGCCTAAAGGGCATGGTAAACGGCAGCTGAAGTGCACAGGTGGACGTTGACCAATGTCCTGATCCGACTACGGATTCACGTGAAATCTTAATATCCGCCAGGATCGAGTCTCCCCTTGGAAAACGGGAGACCCCTTGATGTCCGCAGACCCTCCCAAACACAACGCTTCCCGCCGCCGACTCGTCTTCCTGCTCCTTATTGTCGCTGGCGCACTCGTTGCTTCAGGCGGCGCCGCAGCCCATACCGTCCACGGCGGCTGCGGTAAGTCGATTGCGCTCATGTACGACTACTTTGTCTACCTCATCGACGATCCGACGAACCCGGACCGTATCACGAGCGGTGTCGTCTATGTGGGAGGGCCGACATGCAGCGATTATTGGAGATGCGACGGCGACGGCTGTGCGCTCTTGCCGATCGGGGGTTGAGGAAACCACACACCATCTTGGCCTTGGAGCCACGCCTTCCCGGCCAAGAGCGAGGGGCCCCAATCTTCTTATAGGCCTTCCGCATTAGCGTGAATCCCGGTGCCAGATGGGAAACATCCGACCGACCTACATCAAGCGCGTCGCCGACGAACTGTTGGCCAAGTACCCGACCAGTTTCACCAGCGACTTCCAACTGAACAAGATGAAGGTCGGCGAGCTCACCGACGTGCAGGCCAAGGGCATGCGTAACCGCATCGCCGGCCTTGTCACGCGCCGTGTGCGAAGGCGCGACTCGACACCGCTTTGATCCACGCTCTACGGGGGACCGGGCGTCTCCAGAGCCTCTCTTGTTGCCCCAACGCACCGTTACCCCGATTAGAGTAGTTACCAATATTTTAAGGGCCGCCTGTCTCCATCCGCCATTGTGAAAAAGACGCCGTCCCCGACCGTCCTCGAAACCGCGTTCGATGCATTGCGCCGAGGAAAGCCGATTCTCGTCTACGACGGGGACGGACGCGAGGCGGAGACCGACATATTCTACGCGGCGCAATTCACCGACGCCGGACGCGTCGAGACGCTGCGCACCGTCGGCGGCGGACTGGTCTTTCTTGCGGTCGGCAACGAGATCGCACGGCGCATGGAGTTGCCGTTCCTCCAAGACCTCTACGCCGAGGACGCCAAACGCCACCCGGTACTTGCAAAACTCGCGGCAAACGACATACGCTACGACGCCCGCTCCAGCTTCAGCCTCACGTTGAACCACCGGAAGACATTCACCGGGATCACCGACGAAGACCGGGCTCTCACGATCCGGCGCTTCGCGACACTCGCAGAGGAGATCGTCCTGGACCCGCGGCTCGACGGGGCGAGCTCTCTCGGCGCGGAGTTCAGAAGCCCCGGCCACGTGCACCTTTGCATCGCTTCGGCAAGACCCTTCATCGAGAGGAAGGGCCACACCGAACTCGGGGTCGCGCTCCTCGAAATGAGCGGTCTTACGCCCGTGATGGCGGGTTGCGAGATGCTCGGCAAGGGACGGGCGCTCGCGAAGGCGGAGGCTGCCCTTTACGCGAGAAAAACCGGCGCGCCGTTCCTCGAAGGAGCGACGATCGCCGCCGCCTATGAGAAGTATAAGAAAGGGAACGGAGATTCCGCGCCGAAATGACGCCACGTCCCGAACCGGGAACGACCGGCCCCTCCACGAAAACGCCCCTGAAACGTGGGTCGAAAAAGAAACGGGTGCGTGTCATGGCCGTCGGCGTCTTCGACATCATCCACCTCGGCCACATCCACTACCTCGAAGCGGCCCGGGGCCTCGGCGACGAACTTGTCGTCGTCGTCTCCACCGACAAGATGGTGATGAAGAGGAAACACGTCCCCATAACGCCCCAGGAGATGCGGGTCCGTCTCGTCGGCGCCTTGAAACCCGTGGACAATGCGGTCTTGGGCCACACCGACGACCAACTGAAATCGGTCGAGGACGTCCGCCCCGACATCATCGCGCTCGGCTACGACGACTACCACAACGTCGATGAGTTGAAACGCAAGCTTGCCGAACGGGGGCTCCACCCGGAGATCGTCCGCGTGAACGCGTTCAGGCATGACCTCGACGGAACGAGGAAGATCATCCGCAAGATCTTCGACAGTGGCCTCTTCGAATCACCGGTCATAAGGGATCTGAAGCCCCAGAAGGAGGGGACCGAGGGCCAGTGACGCGGATCGGTGTGGCGGACACGACGTTCGCGCGAGTCGACATGGCCGCCGAGGCCATCGAGGTGCTCTTGGCGAAGGCGACCGGCATCGAGCTTGTGCGCTACACGGTCCCGGGCATCAAGGACCTCCCGGTCGCCTGCAAACGGTTGTTCGAGGTGAGCGGTTGCGAGCTCGTCATGGCGTTTGGGATGCCGGGCCCCGAGAGAATCGACAAGCAGTGCGCGCACGAGGCGTCGATGGGCCTTCAACAGGTCCAACTACTCACGAACAAGCATATCCTCGAGGTCTTCGTCCACATGGACGAGGTCGGATGCGACGCAGACCTCTACGAGTTGGCGCGTAATCGCGCCCGGGAACACGCCTTGAACGCCATCGCGCTCATCGAGGGGCCGACGGCGCTGACGCCGCTTGCCGGGACGGGGCAACGTCAGGGATTCGGGGACGCGGGGCCCGTGAAGGCGACCGCGAAGCGTTCGACGGGACAACGTCCACAGAAGAAGAGGCACACGTCGCGGCGGGCGCGGGGGAATTGACGTGAGCGGTGGAACCGCGACGCCCTCCGACCGGCCCCACGCGGAGGGTCGGGTGCGCGTAGCCTTCGTGGTCGCCGAGTTCAACTACGACATCACTTCCCGGATGCTGCAACTCGCGAGGGCCCACCTCAAGGAAAAAGGCGGCGATGAAGGGCCGGTGGCCCACGTGCCTGGTGCCTTCGACATCCCGGGCGTCGCCAAACATTTCCTCTCGCGGCCCGACATCGACGGCGTCGTCGCCATCGCTGCAGTCATCAAGGGCGAGACGGACCACGATGTCCTGGTCGCCAATTCGGCGGCGCAAGCACTCATGGATCTCGTTTTGCAGACCGGAAAACCGGTGGGTCTCGCGATCCTAGGTCCTCGCGTCACCAAGGCGCAGGCCGAGGCCCGGATCGACAACGCGAAGCGCGCCGTCGACGCTGTCTTACTGACCCACCGATGGAAACACACCCCATGATGCGACGCGCGTTGTCCATATCTTGGGCGGTGGCGAAGGTATTTTAAGGAGTTCCATGATGTTTAGCCCGCGCCCGGTTACGCGCCCCGAATCTAGGGAGTTCTAGTTCATGCCTGATGAAGAACAAGCCTCCGGCGAAGAGGCATCCGCTTCGGATGCCGACGCCGGTAAGGTCGAGGAAAAGCGTGTCGAAAGCCCGCAGACGAACGACGCCGCCACGTCCGACGACGCGCCGAAGGACGGCGGTTCCGGCGAGGCCAGCGGCGAAGGGGGCGGACGGGACGCCGAAAACGCGCCGGCGCCCGAGAGCGAACCCGAGCCCGTGTATTTTGACCCTAACCGGCCGATCGACGAGCAGGTCAACGAGATACTCGACAAGAAGGAGACCCTTAACCATCAGGCCGCGGCCCACCGGCAACTACGCGACAACCTGAACGACGAGACGCGCGGGTGGGCGGGAAAGCGTGACGAGTTGAACGCCAAAGTGCGCGAACTCATCCGCCAGGCGAACGACCACAAGGCGCGACGCGACCAATTGAACAAACAGGTCACGGACGCGAAGAAACTCCGAGACGAACTGAACAAGGCCGCCAACGAGAAGGCGGATGTCTTGAACGAACTCAAGAAGACGCGCCTTCCGAAAGACGGTGAGAGCCTCGGACGTCTCAAGATGAAGATGCGGCAGCTCGAGTACGAGCAGATGACGAAGGTCCTCACTCCGAAGAAGGAGAAGGAACTCATCGACATGCTTTCGGCGCTCCAGAAGGAGCTCAAAGCGAAGGAGAAGGCGTTCGACCAGGACAAGGAGGTCAAAGAAGCCTATCTTGGCATGAAGGAGGCCAAGAACAAGGCCGAGGACCAACACCGTGGCGTCACTGAACTCGCCGAACGGGCGCAGGAAGCGCACGATTCGATGGTCCGCCTTTTCGAAGAGGCCGACAAGTTCCGAAAAGAGGCCGACGAGTCACAGGAGAAGTTCATAGCCGCGAAGATGGAGGCGGACAAGGTACACCACGAGTACATCATGATGGTGAACCAGATCCGCGATTACGAAAAAGCCATCATCGGCATGAAGGGAAAGCAGCGAAAGGACCGCGCAGACAGGGGCGAGGCCCACGCGAAGGACCAGGCCGAACTCATCATGGAGAAGTTCAAGAAGGGCGAGAAGCTCTCCGTGGACGACCTGATGACGCTGCAAAAAGCGGGCCTGATGTAGAAGGTCCTTTCGCAGGCTCCGGTGTCGGGCGAGGAATACCACGGGGAGGCCCCTGTGCGTTTATCCTTGGCGACAGGCCTCACTTGTTTTCGTCACTTCTCCGAAGTACGCCTCCCATTGTGCACCTGGGGACAGATTGCCCGTTGATGGCCCCTTAATATCGCGCAGACCAACTGCCGTATGATAGCATGTTGAACCTCGCCTACAGCCCGATGGTCCCGACGTTCATGATCGATGCCATGGAATGGCATGGAAGAAGGCTCGGTGTGCCGCTCTCCGTCCTGGAAACGCTCGGCCAGGACGAGAACACGGTGAAGGGGTTCCTCGACGCTTGCGAAGTGGGGCGCGGGTACGACTACATCAATGCGACCATCCTCAACGACCTTACCAAGGCCGGGATCCTTTTCCCGAAGCGAAGCGAGAGGGCCGACGATGCCGCGAAGGCTCACTGAAGAACGGCGCCGCAACCGGCCTTTGTAGGTCAACGTTTTAACGCTACGCGCCCTTCGCAACACGTTGGCAAGAAGGAGACGATCGACGACAAGACGTCGAGCCGCGACGAAAAGTGCGACGGCCACGAAGCGCCGGACCGCGCCACGACGTAAGAAGACCCGCAGCCGGGCCCAAAGACTGCCGCACCATCACCCGACGTCCCGCGCCGAGCGCATCGCGGCGAAGGTGCCGTCTTGGAACCTGCTCGGCCTTGAGATCGAACGTGCGGGGCGCACGGGCGCGGCGGTCCGGCTGAAGTACAAGCGCGGATTCTCGAACTCGTTCACGATCCACGGCGGGGTGATCGCCGGCATGATGGACAGCGCCGGCGCGATCGCGGTCGCCGCGCAGCACGTCCCGTTCGACCACTTCACGACCGTGGAGATGAAGGTGAACTACCTTCGCCCGGGACTTGAGCGTGATCTTCGGTGCACGGCGCGGGTACTGAAGATGGGCAGGACCCTCATCATAGTGGAAGCCGACGTCTTCGGCGAGGGGCAGCACCTATCGCGTGGCCTCATCACGTACATGAAGATCGATTGAGGCGCGGCTGGGGAGAGCGCGGCCGGGCACCTTGCGCATCTTGGGCCGTCAGCGGGCCCCGGCGCGCCGACGCTTCACGCGAAGTGTAGCCCGCGGGGACCGCCAGCACCTCGTAACGCGCCTTTTTATCGGAAGCGCCCATTGACGGTCGATGAGACGGATTGCGGCAGGCGAGCGCGTGGCCCTTGTCGCCGGGACCGACAGGTTCATCGCCGTCGTCGAACCCGGGGCGAAACGTTTCTCGCCCCTCGGCGTCGTCGATTTCACGCCGCTCATCGGCGCCGAATACGGGACCGTCTTCGAGCACGCGGGGAAGCGTTTCGCGGTCGTCGAACCCTCGATCCTCGACCTGCTCTCGGGGCTCGAACGAAAGCCCCAGATAATCCTTCCAAAGGACGCCGCCCAGATCCTTTTCAACTGCGACATCCGCTCGGGGCGCCGCGTGGTCGAAGCGGGCCTCGGTTCAGGGGCGTTTACCACGGCGCTCGCCTGGGCGGTTGCGCCGGACGGGAAAGTGCACTCGTACGAGAAGCGCGAGGACTTCTACGAGGTCGGCAAACGAAACCTACAAAGAAACGGGCTTCTCGATCTTGTTGACGCGAAACTCGGGGACGTGACGCAGGGAATCGCCGAACGCGACGTCGATGCCGTCATCCTCGACATGCCAGACCCAGAAAACGCGGTCGCGAACGCCTCCCACGCGCTACGCTCAGGCGGATACTTCGCGGCCTACACGCCGCTCATCCAACAAGCCGAGAACGTGGTGGTCGCGCTTAGAAAGAGCGGCTTTTCGGACGTGCGCACGATGGAGACGCTTCAACGCGAGATGGAGATCGGCGAGCGCGGGTCAAGACCGAGTTTCGAGATGCTCGGGCACACGGCTTACCTCACGTTCGCAAGGCGGTTGTAGGGCCCGCAGGCGCGAGCCTTGAGACCTCCATGTGGGAAGCCTGGCATTCGTGGACGAGAAGACATCAAGCAGGCGGCCCTGGCGCTGTGATCCGCACCGACAGACCGACAGGCGCGTTATTTCGCTTCGACCTTCGCCTTCGTCCGGTCGATGCGCACGCCCGCCGGCGTGATGATGAAGTACGACTTGCCCATCCCTGCGATGTCTCCGCCAACGTCGGCGACGACCTTCTTGAGTTCGCTCGTGAGCCGCTTGAGGACGATGTCCTCCTTGGCGACCGATGAGAAGTCGAGGATCAGCATATTGCCCTGGTAGACGTAGTTCTGGAAGGTCTTCAGGTCCTCGAAACTATGGAGCTCCGCGACCTTGACTAGCATCTTCGCGGTCGAGGCCTCGCCACCGGTCTCCTGGACAGCGGCACCAAGGTCCCAATAGCTTTCCTCTGCGTCCTTTGACGTCTCAGGCGTGCCGAAGAGCATCTTGGCGAATCCCATCTGTCATCCCTCGTCTTTGTTCAAGGCCTCGTTCGATATAAACATTATTAAATCAATCTGGAAGCGTACGCGACGCCACCGGCGCGGGTGGCCGCGCGGGGACGAATCAACCTTCGTACGTCCAAAGGTCGTCGCCGACGAAGTGGAGCGAGCGGATGGCCTTCCCGGGTCGCTTCACCATCTGCGACGCGGCCACCAACGCCTCGCCGATGGCCAAGGGTTGGCCATTCTTCTGGTCGCGGATCCAAACGAGGTCCCCGGGGACAAGCGTTTCGTCGGCCTCCACTATCCCCGGGCCCATCACGTCCGCCCCGTTGGTAACGAACTTCACGGCGCCCATGTCGACCGTCACGTGGCGCTTCGGGGGGCGGTTCTTGAGGATTACCTTGAGGCTTGGGGCGGGGCGCTCCCGGTCCCCCTTGACGATGATGGCGACTATCATGGTCCCGACGAGCGCCACGTCGAAGTCGCCGGCTTCGGCGCGGTCGAGGTGCTCCCCGGGTTTCAAGACGCTGATTCCAAAATCGGTCTCCATGCGCTGAGCGAATTCACTTGCCTCTTTCTCTCGTAATCGGACGCGGTTACGTAGCTTCAACGCCACGGGCACGAATCGGCGGCGGCATGAATACGTTTTCCCTCGACGAGGGATGGCCGCCGTCGAAGGGACACCCCATCGCGCGCCGACGCTTCGACCTGGGCCCCCGCACTGGCCAGACCGGGAGCCACGTCCCGCCATTGAGACGCTTGAAATGGTTCAAGGAGGCGTCCACAACCTTTATTCGACTTCATAGGGGTGAGGGGGATGTGTTGGCAAAGGCGGGACCTCTTGGCATCGTGGCGGCGCTTCTACTTGCCGGATGCGTCACGCCGCCCCCCGAATCGGCCCTCGAGACATCTTCCCTCGCACCGTTGGAGGAGACGATCGCCGATCTCGGCGGTTTCCGCCTTGAAGCCACGGATTGCGTGGAAGGCGGCGGGCATTCGGTCCACCCGAAGCTCAAGGACTACCTCCCCGCCCCTTGGGAACAGGAGGACATCCTCGAAGACGTGGGCAAGCACATGATCTACTCGGAAGCGCCCTACGACCCCGAATTTCCCGTCCCGACGACGGGCCACACGATGGGCAATTATCACGCGAACGTCGCTTGCAGATCGTGGACCTTGAACGGGGAGACGAAGGAGATGATGTTCGGCTTCGTCTCGATGCGGGTGAAGCCGCCGCCGTTTGACGACGGGAAAGCGAACCGCCACTACCTCACGACGGTGATCGCGACGAGCGACCATTGGCTCCACGAGTTCCTCCACAAGTGGGGCTTCCACGCGACGACCACGAAAGGCGGCATCGAGTGGCAGGGCGAGGTCTTCCACCACATCCTCGACACGACCGACCATGGAATCTACGAATCCGTCTACATGACCAAGGACGTGGGAGCAAAACGCGACGGCATCACGCGCCTCTGGTTCCAGATGGAGAACTCCGACGGTACTTTCAGCCCCGTGGCCATCGACATGATCGATTCGGGCGGCGGGAAACACTTGATCGCCGAGCCCGAAGGCTACTTCTCGCACCTGCGGACCGAAGACCACTACCAGGACCTCGGATTTGCAAAAGTGCCCATTCCGGGAGCGGCCGGACACATCGCGGGACTCACGTGGACCGGGTTCGACAGGACTTTCACGCTGGGGCCTCGCCCGGACGTGAGATTGAAAGCCGCGTACCTTCACGCGTAGGACGGCCCCACAGCGGCGCCTACGTTTTCGGTCGCGCGCGGGAGAATCGAAACGACCGCGCCTACAGGTTACCCGTCACCGCTTTCCCGAACTCGCTGCACTTGATCGGTGTGACGTCCTTCATGTCGCGGGCGAGGTCGTAAGTGACCCTTTTCTGCGCGACCGTCTTGTTGACCGCATCCTTCACCAACTTCGCGGCCTCGCGCCAACCCATGAACTCGAGCATCATGACGCCTGAAAGTATGACGGAGCCGGGGTTGACCTTGTCCTGGCCCGCGTACTTCGGCGCCGAACCGTGCGTTGCCTCGAAGATTCCTATCCCATCGCCGATGTTCGAGCCGGGCGCCATGCCGAGCCCTCCTACCTGGCCCGCGGCAGCGTCCGAGAGATAATCGCCATTCAGGTTCGGGGCCGCGATGACGCTGTACTCCGAGGGGCGGATAAGCAGTTGTTGCAGCATGTTGTCGGCGATGCGGTCGTTCACGAGCACCTTGCCCGCGGGCATCTTCCCGTGGTGTTCGTCGGTGAGTTCCTTCTCCGTGACGATGTGCTCCCGGAACTCGGTCGTTGCGACCTCGTAGCCCCAATCGCGAAACGCGCCCTCCGTGTACTTCATGACGTTCCCCTTGTGGACGATCGTGACGACGGGTCTCTTCTCGTCGATCGCGTACCGTATTGCGCGGCGGACGAGGCGCTTCGTGCCGAAAGCGCTCATCGGCTTGACACCCACACCGGAATCCGCGCGGATGGTGACGCCGAATTCGCGCCTCATGAGCCCGATGAACCGGTCGGCTTCCGGGGAGCCGGCTTTCCATTCGATCCCCGCGTAGACGTCCTCGATGTTCTCGCGGAAGATCACTATGTCCAGTTTTTCGGGGCTTCTCACGGGGGCCGTTATCCCTTTGATCCAGTAAACGGGCCGGATGCAGGCGTAGAGGTCGAGTTGTTGGCGTAACGCCACATTGACACTCCGGAACCCGCCGCCGATGGGGGTCGTCAACGGCCCCTTGATGGCCACACGGCAGTCCCGTATCGCCGCGAGCGTCGCCTTCGGCAGCAGTTCGCCGTACTCTTCGCCCGCCGCGGCCCCGGCCGGCACGTAGAACCAAACGAGTTCGCGCTTGCCGCCGTAGGCCTTCTTGACGGCGGCCTGTAGCACGGGAAGAGCGGCGCGGCAGATGTCGGGCCCGGTCCCGTCGCCTTCGATCACGGGGATGATCGGTCGATCCGGCACGACGAGCGCACCCTGCGCATAGGTGATCTTCTCGCCGGACGGATAGGAGAGCTTCAGTTCCTTGGTCATTCTCGGATCGCCCACGCGATTACTGAACCACCATAAAAGAGTGATGGGGGACGTCGTCCTCCGGAGGTATAATGGTGCCTCGAAGCATTCGCGGCCGCGTGGGACAGGAGGCCAAGGAAGAGAAGACGCTCAAGGACCTCCAGGGCGAGCACAAGCCGCCGCCGACCGCGCGGCGCCAATCCCTTGTCGAGGAGGCCGGGGAGAAATCCGCGTTCAGGAACTACGTGCGAGACCTCATCCTCGGATTCAACGACGGCATCGTCTCGGTCTATGCTGTCGTGGCGGGGCTCACGGGCGCCGGGTTTCTCGCTCGCGAGATCGCCGTCGCGGGGGTTGCGGCCTCGATCGCAGGCGCCATGTCGATGGGGCTAGGCGAGTACGTATCGACGAAGGGCCAAGCCGAGTACTATCGCGCGGAGGCCGAGCGCGAACGAAGGCACATCCGCACGCACCCGCAGTTGGAACGAGAGGAGATCCGCGAGATCCTCGAGAAGAAGGGGTTCCCGACGGCGACGATCGAGGACACGGTAGAATGGATCGCTTCCGACGAGGATCGGTTCGTGGATTTCATGATGCGCGAGGAGTTCGGGGTCGGCGACGAAAGCGGCCGGAGCCCGTTGAAAGCGATGGGGCTGGTGGTGGTCGCGTTCCTCGTCGGCGCTGGCCTATCCGTGCTCCCGTTCATCCTCATTGGCACCGCGACCTCGGCAGCGGCGGTCGCGACGACTTTGAGCCTCTCCGGCCTTTTCTTCGCGGGAGCGGTCCGCGGTCGGTCGAGCGGGCTCAACTGGGTCAAGACGGGCGGTGAAATGTTGATCCTGGGCGCGGCGGCCGCCATCGTGACCTTCGCCGTCGGGTCGTACTTCGGGGTGCGGGCGTAGGCGCCGCCTCTCGGGCCCCCACGTGCCCGAACAATCTTGATATAACGGGACCAAGAATGCCGTCCCATGACCGATTCCAAGGGGGCGTTTGCGTCCGTCGACCCGGCGCCGCCGGCGCCTGAGGAGGACGTTCCTGGCCTGCGGACACGCCTTCTCGACCGATCGCTCCCGATGTTCCAAAGGATGCGCGCCGTGTTCTCACTCAGGTCGCTTTCGACGGGCCCCGCCATCGAGGCCATTTGCGAGGCGATGCTCGTCGACGACTCGGCGCTGCTTCGTCACGAGTGCGCGTTCGTACTCGGGCAACTCCAGGACCGTCGTGCGATCCCGGCGCTCAAGGAATCGATAAGGAAGGATGCGAACCCCATGGTGCGTCATGAGGCGTGTGAGGCCCTCGGAAACATGGGCACGGAGGAGATCGTCCCGCTCTTGGAGCATTACAAGTTGCACGACCCCTCGTTCGAAGTCCGTCAATCGTGCGAGGTGGCGCTCGATAACATCGCGTACCTCAAGGACCCGACCGATTTCTGACGTGTAGGTACATGTACGTATCTCGTGGTTTTTTGGATGCGCGCTATGCTTAAAGCGGTAAACGGATTCGCGCCCACGTCGGGGCCTGTGGTCTAGTCGGTTATGACGTCGCTTTTACAAGGCGAAGGTCACCGGTTCGAATCCGGTCGGGCCCATCCGAAGGTCGAGCGCAAGCGAGACCGAGGATGGGACCGGACGGATTGAGATGGATGACCGAAGGGAGTCCAACGAGAATCAGGTCGGGCCCCCCTGGAAAACAGAGAGTACGCGGCCCCACGGGACTTCCGGCGAGTACCTCAACGAAAACCGATGGATCGCGCAGAATCTAGTTCCGAAGTCGGATGAGGAGGTCCTTGATCATGCCGACAGAGATGTCGGGAATCAACGCCTTCGCGCTTTGCGTGCTTGATGTGGAGCCTGAACTGTTGGAGCAACTCGGATTCAAGGTCGCGCCGCTCCCGGATCCTGCCTCGACACAAGCCGCCTGCGCTTGCGAGGCGAAGGCTGTGACAAGTATGAGCCCTGTGAGGGCCAATGTGCATGCTCGCCGCGTGTGGGCCAGGGGCAATGTGCTTCTGATTCTCCCGACGAAGCAGTGGGTTACCAGGCTAAAAAGGTTTTCGGGAGGCCCTATTGGCGGGCACCGGTCCCTGGAATGACCGAAAATGGCGGTCGACAAAACCATTATGACTGTACAGGTCAATCGGTCTTGCGGGGAAGGTGAGGATAAAGCCCTCATCGTGACGAAGGTTTCGAGATGAGACGGCTGGCAGTCTTGGTCGTATTGGCCATCATCGTCGCACCGGGTGGTCTCGCCGCGGAGGACGGTTCTGGAGCGTTCCTTGCTTTCCTACCGGCGGAGATACGCGGGCCCTCTTATTCCGAAGCGTCGTCCCCGACACTCTACCTCCATGGCGACCGAGACGCGGGCGTCTCGCCCGAGGGCGCTTTCTCCGCGGCGAAGGCCACCGTGACCCTGTTCACCGTCAAGTCGCGCGTGATCGTGTCGCCTGACGGCGTGGAGCAGACTGCCATCCACGAGAACGGGGGTGTCCCCACAGTGGAGACCACCACCTTCGGTTCCGCGATCCTTCGTTTCTCGTCGCTTCTCCCGTCGCCCCAGTACCGCGACGTCCCGGCGATCCAGGTATTGTTCTACCCCTCAGGTACTTCTTCCGAGGTGACTTTCGAGCCGTCCCAAGTCGGGTATATTTCCAGCGCGAAGGACTTCACGGTCCGCGACCCGATGCGGGCGCCGGACGCTGTATCCTCCCAATCAAACGCATGGGATTTCGAGCACCGTATCCCCGGTGAAGTGCTCGCAGCGACCGGGAACGGACGCGTCACGATAGAGGGGGCGACCGACCTCTTCGTTTTCGGGGCGTCCTTCACGGTGGGGACGGGCACGAAGACCGCCTCTTACTCGACGGGGAAGACCTTCACGGACGAAGGCCCCGTGCGCGAGATGACGAGGTCGTGGGCGACCCTAAGGCTTGAGGGCGTGAGCGGCACGTTGGAGACGAAGGGTCTTGATGCGTCGCTTCTTTCGAATCGCGTTCTCACCAGCGTCGACGGCGAGGTGAGACTGGGCATGGCAGAGGGCTCGCTTGAGACCCCGACGCTGCTTTTCAGGACCGAGTCGGCGCGACCCGTGACGATTATGGGCGTTTTCCAGATGGAATCCGGCATCGGCGAGGATGGGCGTGGCGACTTCCGCATCAGCGGATCGATCGCGAGCGTCTCTTGGGACGCGACGATGAAACCGGCCGCGGCGACCACGGTGCTTCCGTCGGCGGCCCTGCCGATCGGCGTTTTGGCCGTGGGCGTCGTCGGCATTGCAGCTTACATGGGGGCAAGACGGGGGAGTCTTGCGGGCGCGGGGCTTTGGACTTTCAGCCTCCGCAAAAAGCAACAGCCTCGCGCCCGAGACCCCTCGCCTGAGGATGCGTTGAACAGCCAAGACTTCGTCTTCGCCAACGAGGTGCGCGCCTTGGCCTACGAGCTTGTGGAGAAGCGCGCGGGCCTTACGAAGAGGGAGATAGTTTCGATAATCGGCAAGGCGGAGGCGGCCGCGGAGGTCGAGGGGCTGGTCGCAAAGGGCCTCATCCTTCGCCGGGCGGCGCCAGGCGGTGAGCGGTACTTCTTCCCGATGAGGCAAGTGGAGGAGAATTTCGAGCGCATCGCGTATCTACGTAGCGACAAGGCGAGCCGTGTCGCCGAGATCGTGTTGCTCTACGGGATAATCCCGGCCGAGGATGTGGAGGCGGCCGGGGGCACGGCGCAGCCGAGGATTTCGGCCCGCGAGGTGAGGAGGATCCTCGGAAGGTTGGAATCGCTCGGACTTGTGAGGCTGCTTGATGAGGGTGCGAAGCGCATGGTGGAGCCGACGCTCGCGCTTCAAGAATGCCTCGAACTCATGGGAACGGCCATTCCCGAGGCGCGCATCAGGGATTATTCGTCGTGATCTGGGGCTCTTCGGCCTTTGGTGCGTCGTCGTCCGTGAGAAGGCGGAGGTTCTTCTTGAGAAGCCACACGTAGAACTGGCCGTCCTTCTTTCCCAAGCGTACCACACCGGAGCGTTCCATGAGCTCGATGTGGTACCTTACCTGCACGTATGTCAGCCGGCCGGGCAGGCTCTTGATCGCAAGGGTGAACAGGTCCGTGAGCGTCATGTCGCCGTTTTCCTGGAGGATACGGTAGAACTGTACCCGTTTCTCATGGGAAAGGGCGGCACATAGGCCCGCCATCTCCTCGGCGCCCGTCACTTCTCGCATCAGCTATGGAGTGTCGAGCAAAGTCTATATACTTTGCTGACTATTGTATTCCAGTTAAGGAACCTGAAACATGGTTTCTTAAGAGGCTGCAGATGAGGCACGCGGGATTGAAGTCCTAAGTGCTGCGGAGGGACGCGCAAGCTTCCTCACCTCCCCCAAGCCCCCCCGGAAGTCGGGTCCTGAAAGAGCCCGATGGCGGTGCTTCATGCACCGCGGCTTGCCGCCCCCTCCCATCTACACCCATAATAGCCTTCGTTATGGGGCTAGGAAGCCCCAAAACCTCCTTCGCAAGATTTTCCGGCTTTGCTCCGATCTTCGGTAGCCGAAGCGCCGGAATCGACATGCCGTTGCCATGACTCCGCGCGGACCTTATTCCAGATAGATCGCGGGCCTTCCGGGAATAGCGGATTTCGCCTTCTGTGCGGCCGCCGGTGACGCCTCTTCGGCCTCGACTATCCCGACCACGGCTCGTAGCTCTGTTTCCAAGAATTGCCGCGCATCGCCAAGCACGGCGGCCTCGTCGACGGGTTTGAGCCTTGATTCGATCTCGGCCTTGCCCATCGTGGAGAACTCTTTTCCCATCTGGCCCGCGACCTTGGGGAGCTCGGCCGCGTGCGGTTTCAATGCAGGGATCGCAAGGCTCTCTTTGATTATTGCGCCAACGTCAGGTCGACCGGTCGAAAGGACGCTTTTGGCCGCCGTCTTTGCGAGCAGGCGTTTCCATCCTGGAGCGATCATCAATTCGACGCGCCTCGGACTCTTGCCAGTGACCTTCAAGATCTCGCGAACATCCTCTAACACGGAACGCACGAGCGCTTCGGCTCGTTCGGCGTCGCCGTCGATAAGCGACCCATCGGGCGTCGGATAAGGCGCGTCGATGACGAGCCCGATCCCGCCGAGCTCGTGCCACGCCTCCTCGGCAACGTGCGGGACGAGGGGAGCGAGGAGACGCGTCTGCACGTCCTTGAGGCCGGCTAGAAGGCCTGAATCGGGCTTTCCGCCGCATCTGCGGAGGTACCAAGCGTATTCGCGCGACAGGTCGAAAAGCGACAGTTTCAGGGCCGTCCTGAAGCTCGCGTCCTCCATCGCCCTCCCCGCGTCGCGCACGATCCGGTTCATCGCGGATTCGAACCATTTCTCCGCAAAACCGCGGGCTTGCGTCGTCGGCGGGCGCTCCCTTATGAAATCGAGCCACGAGAGGAGACGCCCGGCGCTTTGTCTTGCGAACTCCATCTCGAAGTTCGCATCATCAAGCCCCTCGCCGGCGTTCACCAAGGCGAGGCGCGTGGCGGATGATCCGAACTTGTCGAGCGCGTCGCGTAGCGTCACGAAGTTCCCGCGCGACTTCGACATCTTCTCCCCGTCCACGTTCACCCAACCGTTCACGCTGATCGAGCGCGGCCAGCGGTCGGGTTGGTCGGGCCATATCGCGACGTGGTTGAACACCATGAACGTGAGATGGTTCTGTACGAGGTCCTTGCCGGAGTTACGGTAATCCAACGGGTACCAATACAGGAAATCCCTTCGGCAATCGGTCACGAGTTCCGCCGTGACGGAGCCTTTGGCCGCGTCCTTGGCGGTGCCTTTTCCAAGGAGGACGTGGTCGAAGAAGGCATCGGTCAAGTCCTTGGGGTCGACACCCCTTCGGTCGCCGGCGGTGACGCTTCCCCGCTCCAACCGATGCGCGATCGTGTAATAGGCCATGTAGATGGTCGAATCGGAGAGCGATTCGATGACCCACTTGTCGTCCCATGGGAGGCGTGTACCCAACCCGCCCTCGCGGGCACACGCCCACGAACGAAGCCAACCGACCACGTGGTCGAACTGTTTTCGGGCCTCCGGCGGATAGAGGCGCATCCCTTCGAAGGCCTCGCGCGTCTTCGCCTTCCATGCGGCGTCGCCGTACTTCGCGAACCACTGGTTCTCGACGATCTTCACCACACTCGGCGTGAGGCACCGGCAGACGACGGGCCCGGAGGGCCAATATCCGACCACGGCCTCGCCGCGGCCCGTGAGCCAATCGATGAGGCCGTCTTTCGCTTCTGCCGCTCTTTTTCCGGCGAACGGGCCCGCGTTCTCCAGCATCACGCCCTCGTAGAACCCCGCCTGGTACGCCTTCTCGGTGGCGAGCGCGATCTTCGCAGCATCCCTGTGGTCGCGCGCTGCGACCTCCGCGACGGCCTTTGCGGCGCTCTCGGTCCCGTAGCGTTCGGTGCGGATGACGGGGATGGGCTTGATCGCTCTCGCCAATTCGCGCACATCCGGCGACACCTTCACCTGCCCGTCGACGACGGCTTTGAGCGAAAGGAGGTCTTGCGGAGAATCCGAAGGGACGCTGGTCACTATGCCGGTCCCCTTCGCGTCCGTGATGAACGCCGCGGGGAGGATCGGAACGAGCGTGTTCGTCGCCGCGGTCGTGACGCGCAGCCCCACCAGGGCACTGCCATTGATCATCTTGGATTCCGTGTGGGACGAGGCCAAGTCGGGGATCTGGAAACCGAGTTCTATTGCGGCTATCGGGCTCAATATCCACGTCTCGGCGCCGACGTTCAGCGCCGCATAGTCGTAGCCGGGATCCACCCAAACGTTTGTCTGGCCGAAGACGGTGTCGGGCCGCAGCGTCGCCGCGATGACGTAGACGTCGCCGGAAAGTCCGATTGCCTCCGGCCTTTCGAGATTCATCTTGTAAAGGACCCACTGTTGCGGCGTCTCGCCCTCGCCCGAATAGCGGTCGTGGTCGGCGACCGCCGCTTGATCCTTCGGGCACCAGATCACGGGGTGCTTGCCCTTGTCCACGTAACCGGCGGCCTTGAGCTTCCTGAACTGCCAACCGATGAAGGCGTCGTAATGGGGATTGAGGTCCGTCGTGTAGAACTCGCGGCGCCAATCGATCGCGAGGCCAAGCCGGTCGACGTCCTTTCGCCACTCCTTCGGAAAGACCTTGATCCAATGGCTCGGCTCGGCGAACTTCGGGATATCCGATTCGGAGAACCCCTGCATCCGGAGGATCTCGACCTGCTTCTCCTCCCCCTCGCGCACCCTATTGGCCGCCGCCCAGATGGGCGTCCCCGTGAGGTGGAAACCGAATGGGAACAGGGTGTTGAACCCCTTCATCCTCTTGTAGCGCACCATGACGTCGACGCGCATCATGGTGTACGCGTGGCCCACGTGCGCGTAACTGTTCATGTAAGAGTACGGGTAGGTCGCAAAGAACTTGGGCCGGGACGGGTCGACGGAGGGTTCGTGGGCGTGGCCGTCGGCCCACACCTTCGACCATTTGGCCTCGAGAGTCCCAAGGGCATCTTTCATAAGACGGGCGGGAAAGCGGGGGCGGGCTCATGTGCTTTTCTGGACTTGTGAGCGAGGCGGCACCACTTCGTGGCAAGGACACCCGACCCCAGTAACGTTTAAATAGGGTAGTCGTATTACCGGCGCTACCGCCAGCCGTGCCGCGTCGCCTCGTCGTGCCTTGGAGAAAGTCTCGAACTTCACTAGGTCCGCTCCATCAATCGCGCTCGCTGTCGGTCAAGGGTGCTGCCGTGGACGAGAAAAAAGCGTTTGGTTCCAGTTTTTCCGCCGCACCTCTCATCATCGTTCCCTCTCCGTTCTCATTTCGCCTGCCGAAGGCGGTTTTCGGCAAAGTCGGTAAAGGCTGCTAACGAGGCTCGGGCTCTGCTTCGCCTCCCGGCGATGCCGGGCCGGGCGAGAAAACAGGGCTCATAGCTCAGTTAGGTAGAGCATCCGGCTTTTAACCGGGTGGTCGAGGGTTCGAATCCCTCTGAGCCCGTCGACGGAGGGCGCACAGCCCGACGGCGACGGGCACGGATGACGACCGAAGGGAGTCATCCAGTGCCCGAGCGCCCCCGTGGGGGCGCGAGTAGCGAATAAGGAGAGCCCGATGGGCGAGAACGGCCGGAGAACCGTTTCTCGTCATCGATCGAAGTCACAGGAGTGTCACCCCATGCCCCAAAAATTCGACGTGATGAAACACGCGCTTGTCCCCCGCCACGAGATCGTGTCGCAGAAGGAGTTCAACGAGCTCATGACGCGGTACAAGATCGTAGCCGACCAGCTCCCGAAGATCTTGACGACCGATCCCGTGGTGAAGGCCATCAAGGCGAAGCCCGGGCAACTTGTGAGGATCAAGCGGGATAGCCAGACGGCGGGGCAAGCGATCGCCTACCGGCTAGTCGTGGAGGGATGAACTTGAGGGAACTTGTCGACGCATTCTACGGGGAGCGAAGCCTCGCCAACCATCACATCATGAGCTACAACGACTTCGTCGATCACTGGCTCCAGGGCATCATCGACAACACGCGAGTCGGCGAGGACGAGGCGGAGCGCGGCGTCATCCGGACCGATATCGAGGGCTACGAGGTCAAGCTTGGAAAGATCCGGGTCGGCAATCCCGTTGTCAAGGAAGCCGACGGGTCGACGCGCCTTCTCACACCGATGGAGGCGCGATTGAGGAATCTCACGTACGAGGCCCCCATCTATCTCGAATTCATACCCATCATCGAGGGGGTCGAGCACGAGCCCGAAGAGGTGCGCATCGGCGACATGCCCATCATGGCGAAGTCGTCGAAGTGCAACATCACGAAGTCCAACCTCGAGCGCCAGCTCGGCCACCAGCTCTCCGCGGGCGAATACCAACGGAAGCTCATGGAACTCCAGGAGGACCCGATGGACCCCGGCGGCTACTTCGTCATCAACGGGACCGAGCGCGTCCTGATCAGTCTTGAGGATCTCGCCCCGAACCGTGTGCTCGTGGAGTTCAACAAGCGCTACGGCCGCGAGGTCGAGGTCGCGAAGGTGTTCTCGCAGCGCGAAGGTTACAGGGCACTCGTGATCGTCGAGAAGAAGAAGGATGGTACGCTCATGGTCTCCGTTCCCGCGGCGTCGGGGCAGATCCCGTTCGTCGTTCTCCTGAGAGCTCTCGGGATGGAGTCGGACGAGGACATCACGAACTCCGTCGTCACGGAGCCGGAGATGCTGTTGTACGTCCTTTCCAACCTCGAGGACGCCCAGAACGAACATCAAGTCACGAACCAGGAGGAAGCGATAAACTTCCTAGGAAAGAAACTGGCCGGCGGCCAGGCGAAGGAGTACCGCATCAAGCGCGTCGAGTCGTTGATGGACCGATCGCTCTTGCCGCACCTCGGAAACGACCCGGACGACCGCATGAAGAAAGCGATCTTCCTGTGCAGGATGAGCCGGGCCGTCCTTGAGCTCGCCCTCGGCAAGGTCAAAGAGGACGACAAGGACCACTACGCGAACAAGCGGTTGAAACTCGCAGGCGACCTCATGGAGGACCTCTTCCGCGTCGCGTTCACGGGGCTTGTGAAGGACCTCAAGTACCAACTAGAGCGGGCCCACAGCAGGAACCGCGAGCTCAAGGTCTCGACCGCCGTGCGCTCCGACGTCCTTTCACAGCGCCTTCTCCACGCGCTTGCGACCGGCAACTGGGTGGGCGGAAGGGCGGGCGTTTCACAGCTTCTTGACCGGACTTGCAACCTCGCGACGCTCTCGCACTTGAGGCGCGTCATCTCGCCCCTCACGCGATCACAGCCTCACTTCGAGGCGCGTGACCTTCACCCGACGCAATGGGGGCGGCTTTGCCCCAACGAGACGCCGGAAGGACCTAACTGCGGTCTTGTGAAGAACATGGCACTGATGACCGAGATCTCCGAAGGCTACGATGTGCACGAAGTGATGCAGGTCGTGAAGGACTTCGGGACGCGCGAGATCCACAGTAAACCGTTCAACCCACAGGCGGTGGAGCCACAATGACCGAAGGCATCGGAGGCGCAAAGGTCTACGTGAACGGAGACCTCGCCGGTGTTGTGGACAACCCACGTGAACTCGTCGAGAAGATCCGCTCGAGGCGTCGCCAAGGGCTTCTCTCGACCGAGGTCAACGTGCGCCTCGACGAGGCGACGAACGACGTCTTCATCAACTGCGACCCCGGAAGGGCGCGCCGTCCGCTCATCGTCGTCAAGGACGGAAAACCCGCCGTCACGGACGAGCACTTGAGAGATCTTCGCGAGAACAAGCTCACGTGGAGCGACCTCATCCGCGAGGGTGTGGTCGAGTACGTCGACGCCGAGGAAGAGGAGAACATCTACGTCGCGATAAACGAAGGTGCCGTCACCCCGGACCACTCACACATGGAAGTGGACCCGATGGTCATCCTTGGGATAGCCACGTCGATCGTGCCGTACCCGGAGCATAACTCCGCGCCGCGTAACACGATGGGCGCTGGAATGGGTAAGCAGAGCCTGGGTTTTGCGCAGAGCAATTTCCGCCTACGGCCCGAGACCCGAGGCCATTTCCTCCATTACCCTCAGGCGCCGATGTGCCGCACGAAGGGGATGGACTACATCAATTTCGACCGCCGGCCCTCGGGCCAGAACTTCGTGGTCGCCGTCCTGTCCTTCCACGGCTACAACATGGAAGACGCCTTGATCATGAACAAGGCCTCCATCGAGCGGGGCCTTGGACGGTCGAGCTTCTTCCGAACGTACGCCGCCGAAGAGCGGCGCTACCCGGGCGGTCAGGAAGACCACTTCGAGATCCCCTCCCCGGAGGTCAAGGGCGCTCGAGCGCCGGAGATGTACTCTAAGATCGCCGAGGACGGCCTCATCAATCCCGAGACCGACGTCGGGCCCGGGGACGTCTTGATCGGCAAGACCAGTCCGCCTCGTTTCCTTGAGGAGCCGAGCGATTTCCTTACACCACAGAAGCGCCGCGAAACGTCCGTCACCGTCCGCCACGGCGAGGCGGGGACCGTCGATACCGTGATGGTCACGGAGTCTTCGAACGGCTCACGGCTCGTCAAGGTGAAGGTGCGCGACAACCGCATCCCGGAGCTTGGCGACAAGTTCGCTTCGCGCCACGGCCAAAAAGGCGTCATCGGGCTCATTGTCCCCGCGGAGTCTATGCCTTTCGGGGAAGGCGGCCTCACGCCGGACCTCGTCATCAACCCGCACGCCATCCCGTCGCGCATGACCGTCGCACACGTCTTGGAGATGCTCGGCGGCAAGGTCGGCTGCATGGAGGGCCGCTCCATCGACGGAACGCCTTTCTCCGGCGAGAACGAGGAGAACCTCCGCGAAGCGCTCATGAAGAACGGCTTCGTCCACACTGCGAAGGAAGTACTATACGATGGGCAGACCGGGGAACGGATCCCCGCCGACATCTTCGTCGGCGTGATCTATTACCAGAAGCTCCACCACATGGTGTCCGGCAAGATGCACGCCCGCAGCCGCGGCCCCGTCCAGATCCTCACGCGTCAGCCGACGGAAGGCCGAGCGCGTGACGGAGGACTCAGGTTCGGTGAGATGGAAAGGGACTGCCTCATCGGGCACGGAGCGGCCATGGTCATCAAGGACCGGCTTCTCGACGAGTCCGACCGTGTCACCGAGCTCGTCTGCAAGAACTGCGGCCACGTTGCGATGCAGGACCGACGCGGCTTCATGCGCTGCGCCAAGTGCGGAGACGAGTCCGACATCTACCCGGTCGAGATGAGCTACGCTTTCAAGCTCCTCCTCGACGAGTTGAAGTCCTTGACTGTGGCACCACGGATCCAACTGGAGGACCTGATATGACGTGGAACTCGCTCGCACGGCTCGCTCGTCCCACTACATCTACGCGTTCACTCGCGAAGATGTCGGAGGTGACCGCGTAGATGATCACGAACGCCCCCAAGAAGATCGGGAGCATCGCCTTCGCGCTGCTCTCGCCCACCGAGATCCGCGCGCTTTCGGCGACGAAGATCATCACGGCCGACACCTACGACGATGACGGGTTCCCCATCGACATGGGGCTCATGGACCCGCGCCTAGGGGTCATCGAGCCGGGACTTCGCTGCAAGACCTGCGGTCGCACGGTCGGCGACTGTCCCGGACACTTCGGCCACATCGATCTCGCGATGCCGGTGATCCATGTCGGGTACACGAAGATCATCAAAGGTCTTCTCAAATCCGCTTGCAGAGCATGCGGCAAGATCCTCCTTCCGAAGGAGACCGCGGAGAAGCACTACGCGGAGTTCAAGCGGATCAAGGAAGCGAACGAGGACACGGGTTACCTGCTCTCGGTCGTCGCCAAGGAGGTCGCAAAGCCCGCGGGCGCTGCGTGCCCCCGCTGCGGCGAGTCGATAAAGAAGATCGACTTCGAAAAACCGACGACCTTCCGCGAAGAGGGCCATAAACTGACCCCCGTCGACATCCGGGAGTGGCTGGAGAAGGTCAGTAACGAAGACCTGGAGCTTCTCAACATCAACACGAAAGTCGCTCGACCCGAGTGGATGATCCTCACCGTGCTTCCGGTGCCGCCGGTGACGATGCGTCCGTCGATCACCCTCGAATCAGGTGAGAGGAGCGAGGACGACCTCACTCACAAGCTGGTGGACGTTCTGCGCATCAACCAGCGTCTTCAAGAGAACCGCGACGCCGGGGCCCCGCAACTCATCGTCGAGGACCTTTGGGAGTTGCTCCAGTACCACATCACGACCTATATGGACAACCAGACGTCCGGGATACCGCCCGCAAGGCACCGTTCGGGCCGGCCCTTGAAGACCTTGAGCCAGCGGCTCAAGGGCAAGGAAGGCCGGTTCAGGTCCAACCTCTCGGGAAAGCGGGTGAATTTCAGCGCGAGGACGGTCGTCTCGCCCGACCCGAACATCAGCATCAACGAGGTCGGCGTGCCATTGGAAGCCGCGATGGAACTCACGGTGCCGATGAAGATCACCGTGTACAACATCGAGAAAGCGAAGGAACTGGTGGCCAACGGGCCGGACAAGCACCCGGGCGTGAACTACGTCGTGCGATCCGATGGACGGCGAATCAAGACGACCGCGCAAAACGCGGAGGAAGTCGCGAAGAGGCTCGAACCCGGTTTCATCGTCGAGCGCCACTTGATGGACGGGGACATCGTCCTCTTCAACCGGCAACCGTCGCTACACCGGATGTCCATGATGGCGCACGAAGTGCGCATCATGCCGCACAAGACGTTCCGCGTCAACCTCTCCGTGTGTCCGCCGTACAACGCTGATTTCGACGGCGACGAGATGAACCTCCACGTGCTCCAAGGCGAAGAGGCACGGGCGGAGGCCAGGATACTGATGCGCGTTCAGGAGCACATCCTCAGTCCGCGCTTCGGCGGTCCCATCATCGGTGCGATCCACGACGAGATCACCGGCGCGTTCCTCCTGACGTTCCGCGACCAGTTCTTCACGCGCGGGCAAACGCTCGCTATCCTTGCGAAGATCAACCAGAGGAACGTCAAGTACCCGCCAGCCTTCAAGGCAGGCGACAAGCTCCCAGACGGGACGAAAGCCATCGAGGATCTCTGGACGGGAAAACAGGTGTTCAGCCATGTCCTTCCGGAGGGCCTCTCGATGAGGTTCCACCCGGAGATACGCGAAGGCGAATCGTGCGCGGAGGACAATCTCCCCATCTCGACGGGCGCCAAGGCCGGAAAACCCGGCGTCGACTACTGCCAATACGGCGGTTACACGGTCATCGAGGACGGCCTGCTCATCCACGGCCCCATCGACGAGAAGGCGATCGGCGCTTTCAAGGGCGAGATCCTGAACAAGGTGATCAGGAAGCACGGGGCCGACGGGGCAAGGGCCTTCATCGACAACGTGACGAAGCTCTGCATCGGAGCGATCATGGTCCAGGGTTTCACGACCGGCATCGACGACGAGGACATCCCCGTGGAGGCGCGCCGCCAGATCGACGGGCTTCTTACGGAACAGATGGACAAGGTCGAGAAGCTCGTCGCGGCGTACCACGCGGGCCAGCTCGACCAGATGCCGGGCCGCTCTCTGGAGGAGACGCTTGAGATCAACATCATGCGTGAACTCGGCAAGGCCCGTGACGGAGCCGGAAAGATCGCCGGTGGTCACTTGGGGCTTGACAACTCGGCCGTCATCATGGCCAAATCGGGCGCCCGTGGTTCGATGCTCAACCTGTCGCAGATGGCGGGTTGCGTCGGGCAACAGGCCGTCCGTGGCGAACGCATCAGCAGGGGCTACCAGAACAGGACGCTCCCGCACTTCAAGCGCGGCGATCTGGGCGCCTCCGCTAAGGGCTTCGTGAAATCGAGCTACAAGACCGGGCTCTCGCCAGTCGAGTACTTCTTCCACTCGATGGGTGGTCGTGAAGGTCTCGTCGACACGGCCGTTCGGACATCGCGCTCAGGCTACATGCAAAGACGCCTCATCAACGCTCTCGAAGACCTGAAAGTCGAATACGACGGCACGGTAAGGAACACCGTCGGCACCATCATCCAATTCGACTACGGAGAGGACGGCGTCGACCCCACGCGGTCGCTACGCGGCAAGTCCGTGAACCTCAACGAGGCGATACGCGAGGTCCTCGGCATCGACGTTGGTCCGGAGAAGACGACGCGTGGGCGCTCGACTTACGACCGTGAGGACGTGGAACTCACCCGATCGATGCTCGACGAGCTTTCTGAAAACGACGAAGACACCGACTACGGAGGCGAGTAAAGTGGCAAAGAAAGAGGACAAGAAGGAAAAGAAGGCCTCCGCGAAACCAGAGAAGGTCGAAAAGAAAGCGAAGCCCGCAACGAAGGACGAACTGCGCGGCGCCAAGAAAATCGAAAAGAAGGACGACAAGAAGGCCGCCAAAGAGGACGCTATCTCGAAGGCGGGCAAGAAGGGAAAGAAGGGAAAGGCCGAAGAAGGACCTCACGTCGAGCGCGACATCGCCGAACTCCAATCCATCAAGGGGATGGAAGACGACGTCGCCGCCGGGCTCTACGATGCGGGCTTCCGCACAAAGGCGGACATCAAGAGGGCCTCGATGGAGGAACTCCTCGAAGTGGAGCTCCTAAACGAAGAGACCATCCAACAGCTCAAGGACCAGGTCATCGACGTCGAGCAGACGATCGAGGAGTTCACCGAGATCCCCGGCATCTCCAAGACCAAGGCCGACGCGTTGATCGAAGCGGGCTACAAGACCATCTTCGACCTCCAACGCGCGACGATCGAGGAACTCGCGGAAGTGAACGGCATCGGCGAATCGCTCGCCGAACTCCTCAAAGAGCACGTGGGCGAGTACAAGCCGTTCAAGGCACCGGTCTCCGCCGCGGAAGAGCTTGAATTCATCGCCTCGACCGGGCCGGAACCGGCCCGCAAGATGAGTGCTCTCGAGAAGAGGGTGCGCGAGATCGCCAAGAAGGCGAAGATCAAGTTGCCGGAGAACGTCGTCCTCGAACTCTGTACGACCATCGGGGATCGGCGACTCTCTGACGAACGCATCAAGCAACTCCTCGAGGCGTTGAACCGCCAATACTCGCACAACCGCATCGACCCGACCGAGGCCGCAGGGATCATCGGCGCCCAATCGATCGGCGAACCCGGCACCCAGATGACCATGCGTACTTTCCACTACGCCGGCGTCGCTGAGATCAACGTCACCTTAGGGCTTCCCCGCCTAATAGAGGTCGTTGACGCCCGACGCGTGCCGTCGACGCCGATGATGGAAGTACACCTCGACCTGGAGCACCGGGCGAGCCAGGAGAAGGCCCAACAGGTGGCGGCCGAGATGGAGGCGACGCACCTCATCGACATCGCCTCCGTCGACACGGACCTCGGTACTCGCGAGGTCGTCATCGTCCCGGACGAGAAGAAGACGAAGCTCAAGAACATCACGGTCGACGGGATCGCGGAGAAACTCAAGAAGCTCAAGAACTCCGTCGTCGAGGTACGCGGCGACAGGGTCGTCGTGAAGCCCGTCGTCGAGTCCTACAAGGCCCTGATGACGCTCGCAAGCGAGGCGAAACGCAGCCAGATCAAGGGGATAGCCGACATCACGCGCGTCGTGATGAGGCGCGAGGAGGACGGCTACGTCATCTATACGGAAGGCTCGAACCTCGCGAAGGTCATCCAGATCCCGGGCGTCGACACGACATCGACGCACACGAACAACTTCCGCGAGATCTACGAGGTCTTGGGGATAGAGGCCGCGCGCCGCGCCATCATGAACGAGGCCCACAAGACGCTGTCAGAGCAAGGTCTCACCGTCGACATCAGGCACTTGATGCTTGTCGCGGACGTGATGACCGTCGATGGAAACATCCGCGCGATCGGCAGGCACGGTATCTCGGGAGAGAAATCGTCGGTCCTTGCCCGCGCCGCGTTCGAGATCACCGTGAACCACCTCTTGGAGGCCGCCCTCATAGGCGAGGTCGACCCGCTGGAGGGAGTCGCCGAGAACATCATCGTGGGCCAACCCGTCTCCCTAGGTACCGGGGCCGTGAGCCTTGCGATGAAACCCGGCAGTTTCACGAAGATGGCCGCGAGGAAGAAGGAGTGGATACCGCCGCCACCGCCGGTAATCGAGGCGCCGCCCGCAGAGGCGGCGCCTGCGCCTGAAGCCACGGACGCCGACTCCACGGAGGAAGCGCCTGACGCGACCGAGGAAGAGAAGGAGGCACAATAGATGGACGTCAACAGATCTTTGAAAGTGGCCGCAACGACCGGGAAAGTCCTCATCGGGACGAAGGAGACCGCCGAAGCCATTAGGGCCAAGAAAGCGAAGCTCATCGTCCTCGCCGCGAACACGCCTGCCGACTGGAAGACGAAGATCGAGACGGAAGCGAAGAGCCACCATATCCCCGTCTACAACTTCACGGGGACAAGCGTCGAACTCGGCACCGTCTGCGGAAAGCCCTTCAGTGTGGCGGCGCTTTCCATCCTTGAGGCCGGGGAAAGCGACGTGCTGCAGCTCGCCCGGGCGCGTTAGCGACGTGTTGAGACGGATGGCCGTAGGAGTCGACCCGGCGAAAACGCACGGAAGTCCATAGGCGGTATCAAGACTGACCGAAGTCAAGCTCACGATGGAATCGATGCGTCTCATCGCGGCGTTCCAGTCGATGACCCAATCGAGCGTTAGGGACTGTGTCGACGAGCCCGACCGCTTGGTCTTCGTGGTCGACGAGACCGACATCGGCCGCGCGATCGGGAAGGGCGGAGCCCACCTCGAACGCGTCAAGAACTATTTCAAGCGCGATGTGGAGATAATCGCGTACAACCCCGACCCCGCGACGTTCGTCGGGAACATCTTCAGGCGCCACGACGTGCAGAAAGTAGAGATATACGACCGAGGCGGAGGCGTCAAGCGAGCGACCGTCACCGTCGACCCAAGGTCGAAGGGAAAGGCCATCGGCAAGGGTGGGCGGAACATCAAGCTCGCGAGGCTTCTCGCCGAGCGCCACCATGGCATTCTAGAAGTCGCGGTGGAGTAGGGCACGCGAAGACCCCAGATTACATTACCCGGATTCCACTTCCCCGCACACCCGTCGGGGTGGCTTTAGACTGGTAGCGCTGGCGGGTTCGCCATGCTCACCCGCCGCGGCTCGCCCATCCTTCGGATGGTCATCGCAGCGACGGACTCATTAACCCCTTCTGTATTCGAAACGCACCCGTCGGGGTGGCTCAGACTGGTAGAGCGACGGACTCATAATCCGTAAGTCAGGGGTTCAAATCCCCTCCCCGACACTTCTGGATTTGAACCGCTGCAAGCGGACGGAGCAAAGCGAAGTCCGCGCAGAAGGGGTTCAAATCCCCTCCCCGACACCGCCGATCAATCTAGGTGAAGGCACAACCGACAGACGCTGTGTGTTTTTTGAGAGGATGCATGCACTCCCAGCATCTCGCCGCCGCCAAGAATCCGACCCGCGGCCACGCTCCCCGACAGGCGCATCGCCTTGGCATCAGGCGTCGGGCCCCGAGAATGACGCGGGGTCGCCGTCCGGCACCTCTTCGAATGGCGCTTGTTCCGGGAACGGGCCATCGACGTAGATGCAGCCCGGCCGGCATTCGTCCTCGGCGGCGTGGCCGTGGCGGTGCTGGATGCGTGCTTCAAGGTCCTTGTGCGCTTGCGACTCGAATCTGGAGACGCAGGCGCTTGCGAACCCACCGTAGTGTATGAGTGGTTTCATGGATCATCCCCCCGAGTATTCAGTTAAGGCTTCGGGTCCCGTCGCCGCCGAATTTCCGGACTGTCAGGTTGCTTGCTCGGTTGTCGAAGCGGCGGTCCATCTGGACCTTCAGGTCGAACTTCATTGTGTGCATCCATCCTATGCGCCGTCGGCATTTGACCGTCCCCCGGGGGCGTGGCCGAAAGTTTTCTCTCGTGCCGAAGGGCAAAAAGATAACACGGGCCGCGCAGTATTATAAGTTTACGAAAATAGTTCGCGGCCCATCAACCCGCTCTCCGCCCGGCTCACAGCTCGCCTTTCGCCTTCTTGATCTCCGCCCAATCGTAGTACTTCCCGCAGCTCTTGCATCGCCACTTATTGGCGAGCATGAAGACCACGGTGCGTTCGCCGCAGGCGGTGCAGGTCTCGGGCATTCTCCCGTTTTTTGAACGAGGGCGAGGCGTATATAAGGTTTGTAATGGCCTCGCCTTACATTTCGTGGTTTCTTGAAAGACTGCACCGCGGGGTCGCCTCCACATGGAGGCCCCGGACGGACCCGCCGGAAATGCGCCCGGGTCACGCTCTGCGAAGGGACTTTTAAGAGCACGCCCGCGCTTGACCGGGACCGTGTACGTCATCCTGGGCTGCGGCTCCGTGGGCTTCAACGTGGCCAAGATGCTCAAAGAGCGGGGCCACGAACTCCTCATCATCGACAACAACAAGAAACGCGTCGAGAACCTCCGGGATTTCGAGCTCGAATCGGTCGTCGGGGACCTCCATAACCTCGCTGCGCACCTTGCGGCGCTACGCCGGGCCGATGCCATCCTTCTTCTTGGAAGCAACATGGAAGCGAACCTCAGCGCCCTGAAATTCATTAACCGCGAGCTTCCGCAGAAGTTCTCAATCGCCCGTGCTTTGGACCCGGTCTCGGCGGAGGCGTTCGAGAAGGTCGGCGGCAATTCCGTCCTACAGCCGAGCGAGGTCATCGCCCGATCGGTCGTTCGTGAGGTGGAGGCCTTCGAAGTGCAACGCACCGGCTCCGCCCTCACGGAGATAATCAAGGGGGCGAGGTCCGTTGCGATCGTGCTCCACAGCAACCCCGACCCGGATGCCTTGGCCTCGGGCCTAGCCCTCAAGGCGATCTGCACCCTTTTCAACGCGGACGCGACGATCTACTACGGCGGCAACATCGGACACCAGGAGAACCGGGCGTTCGTGAACCTACTCGAACTGGACCTCGTGCGAGTGGCGCCCAAGGACGACGTCGCGGAGGCGCTTGCAAAGCACGACCGCGTGGCGCTCGTCGAGGCGAACGAACCGGGCCGCTACAACGTCCTCCCGAAGGGCACCAAGCCTCACATGGTGTTCGACCACCACCCGCCACTCGATGGCGGCGTCCACGCTGATTTCGCGGACGTCCGCCCCGCCGTGGGAGCGACGTCCACCATCATGACGCGCTACCTCCAACAACTGAACGTCCCGGTGGACGCGCGCCTCGCGACGGCGCTCCTCCACGGGATCCGGACGGACACCGCCGTGTTCACGCGCGGAGCGACGTCCGAGGACATGACCGCGGCGACGTTCCTTTCCGCCTTCGCCGACATGGATCTCCTCGCGAGGATCGAGGAGCCGCCGCTTGCGTCCGAGACCGTCGACGTCCTTGGAAAGGCCATCCGGAACCGCGAGGTGCATGGGTCGCATCTTCTCACCTGTGTCGAGTTCATCCGGGACCGTGACACCCTCCCGCAGGCCGCAGACTTCCTACTGAAACTCGAAGGCATCACGACCGTCATCGTCTTCGGCATCCAAGACGACACGCTTCACATCAGCGGCCGCAGCCAGGACGTGCGCGTGAACCTCGGCGACGCCTTGGCGAAGGCCTTCGGTAAGCAGAACGCCGGGGGCCATGCGCAAAGTGCCGGCGCGAGCATCAAACTCGGCATATTCGGGGACGTGGAAGACCAAGAGGCATTGGTCCGCCTAGCGAAGGACGCCGTCCGCAAGCAGTACTTGGCCGTCCTCGGCGTGGAAGAGCAGTGACCGGGCCGGCCGTAGGTCATGGGGGACGCGCCACGGGAGGCCAGGCGCCTCGCCGCGAACTCTTAGCGTTTGGTGTCATCCATGATATGCCCCGAGACTGTCAAGTTAACCCCATCTTCATGTTGTGAAATCCCCCGAACGCTTCGCCCCACCGGAGCAGACTCGCCACAGTCGAGCGGTGGGGGAAGTATTCCAGGAATACGCGGTACCGGCGATCCATCGGGCTGAAGTA
>JACQPN010000017.1 GCA_016207515.1 Euryarchaeota archaeon
GGGAGAAGGTTTTCAAGGTCCGGCGGCGATACGGTCGCCGCCGGCCAGGGGGGTCGGTTTTAGAGTTACAAGGCGGGTCGGATTAGCGAGTTACACGACACTTAACGACTTCACGGGCAATCGCCGCGGAGGAATCTACGTCGAAGCGACGACGGCGCCTTTGATAATACGGAATGTGACTGTCAAGAATTTCAACGATGCCCAAATCCGGATTTCGGCGGCCTCAAACGTTGTTATCGAAAACGTCTTCGTCCAGATTCCCACGAACGGATTCATCCGCCTCGGAATCCAAATGGAAGGCGGCACGGGCAACGTCATCAAGAATTCCACGGCCGTCTGCCTCGGGACCGGATTCATGGTCGGCTTCACGGCCTACGGGACCAACCACCGGGTAGCGGGGAACCACGCCACTGGATGCAGTACCGGAATATCCGTGACCGACGGACCGGGCCTCGTCGTGGAGGAGAATCAGGTTGATTCCTCGACGACCGGAATCGCCATCGGCGGCGGCAATATACGAGCATCACGAAATACGATTTCTGGAACCACGTCCAAAGGAATTTCATTCATAGGCTCCTACTCCAACGTCACCATCTCCCACAACCTCGTCACGAACAGCACTGGGATCGGCGTCTATGTCTCCGGCGGCAGCGGCCTCAACGTCTCAGACAACATCGTGTCGAACAACTCTGGTGGCGGCATCCGGGCCGGTGGCACGGCGGTGACGCACACGTACACGGGCAATAACGTCGCGGGGAACTCGGTCTATGGGATCTGTGCCTGCACGACCGCTTCGCTGGACCTTCGCAACAACTGGTGGGGAGACGCGTCGGGACCGAGTGGAATCGGACCGGGCACGGGCGATGTCTTGACGGGACCCTCGGGGACGCTCTTTGACCCATGGCTTGCGTCGCCTAACGGCTTGGCCGGACCGTAGGTCGCGGCACTCGATGCGGACATCCCATCATAGCGTTCGCATGCTTCGTTCGCGGCTATTTCCTCGCCGCCACAACGACCGCCTCGGCCGGCAGCACGATTCCACTCCGCGTCTTCCACTTCTGAAGGTTCGCGGTGGTCCTCTCCATGACCGCCTTCTGGACCTTGGGCTCCTCCTCCGAAAGCGAGTGCCCGATAGGGGTCCCCTTGAGGACTGCCTCGAAGTACTCGGCCTCGTCTTTTACCGTCCAGTCGTGGGTGATGCGGGATTCGTGCGCGTCCTTGAAGCCCGTGTCTTTCAAGATTTTCGCGAGTTCGCCGGGTCCGCCCATCTCGTAGGGCGTCGGGAGGTAACCGGTCTCGTCGGGTTCAGCGTATTCGAGCATCGGGCCGACGATGACATGGATGGCGGGGACGCGCTCGCCCGGGCCCCAGACGGTGGCGGCGAAGCGGCCTCCAGGCTTCAAGACGCGGTACATCTCCTTCATGGTCTTCTCCGGGTCGGTGACGATCTGCAACCCGAAGCGGGATACGGCAAGATCCATGGTTTCGTCCTTTAGCGTCAGGTTCTCGGCATCCATGACTTTGAAGTCCACGTTCGAGAGGCCGAGTTTCGTCGCTTGAGAGCGGGCGATCTCCACCATCTTGGCGGCGAGATCGACTCCCAAGACGCGGCCTTTCGGACCGACGATGGACCCCAGCGATAGCGCCGGTTCACCTGTGCCCGTGGCAACATCGAGGACGTGGTCGCCGGGTTTCGGGGTGGCCGCTTTGAGGAGATCGGCGTTGAACTTGTCGAGGTTACGTTTTATCGGGTCGTAGCGGCTTGCGCTCTCGTTCCACGTGTCTCGCGTGTAATTCTTGTAGTACTCCTCCGAATAAGTCCAAGTCATCGTTTTCCGACCTTCCCTGTCGGGGAAAGGCGGGAATCGGCTTAATCCCTCCTCGCGACGCCAACCGGGCTCTCGCCCATGGGGAGCGCGTTTCAAAACCTTCAAGGACGCGGCCCCACCATCTCCCCATCGGGAATCGGATCCTTCAAGGGCGCGCCCGGACCAGCCCCAATCGGGGCAGTGGTTCCTGCGACGGCGTGCCCGGACCGACGCCTCACCGGGGAAGCGAATGACGACGGAGAACGCAAGCGACGCAAGTGCACTGGTTGCGAACCTCAAGCGTAACCAGTTCCTCACGAACCCGGCGCTGGAGAAAGCCTTCCGTTCCGTCTCGATGGAGCCGTTCCTCTCGGAGGCATATTCCACTCTCCTCTACGTCGACGCGCCGGTGCCGTTCTACGAGAACGGCGAGGTCATCGCGACCACTATGAGTCCCCGCCTCGTGGCGATTTTGCTCGAGTCGGTGGAGCTTTCGAACAATCTCGATCTCCTCGTCTGCGGTGGACGTTCGGGTTACATCGCGGCCCTCGCGGCGAGGATGCTCCGGCGCGGCCGTGTCTCCGTCGTCGAGGAGAACCCGGCGATCCGCGAAAGGACCCAGAAGAACCTCGACGCGCTTGGGATCACGAACGCGAGCGTACTCCCGACGTTCGACCCGGGTGAGGCCGCATTCGACCGGATAATCGTCACAAACCCGGCGGTCCCGACCACGTTGCCGCGGAAGGCCCTAAACGACATGGGAATCCTGCTTGCGCCCTTGCGAACGACTTCGGGTATCAGGGGGACGTGGACGCAACGCGCGCCCGAGACGGGAGACCGTGGCCGCGCCGAGGCTACGGGGCCGATAGCCGCAAACGCAAGACCTCCGACGGGACACGCGCAATCCCAAGCACCCACCGTGGAGTTCCTGCGCGTCCTTCGTAGCGGCGACGATTGGGCGGAACTCCGCTTCGGCGCAAGCGGCTTCCCCCCGCCCCAACCGTCGTCGCGCTGGCGCGGCGCCGCCGGGAACGACCGGACTCTCTCCTACCTTTGGCGCCTCGAGGAGCTCCTTCGCGAGGCCTGGAGCGACACCGTGAAGACGGAGGGCTCGCGCGAGTTCAACGAGGTGACGGAGAAGACGATATGGAAAGGACTCGTCGCGCGCGGCATAGCGAAGGCGGATCCCACGAGGGCGCGCGTTGCGCGTGGTGCCTTCCACATGGGCCACATATTCCAAGTGACGGGCGACGCGGCGAACGCGACCGAATGCTACACGGCCTCGTTGAAGACCGTCGCCACGGCGGAAGGCTACACGTTCCGCGGGTGGACGGCGAGCTTCGGCGGCGACTACGACACCGCGATCGAGGATTGCCACCTCGCGATAGCGACGGACCCGGAGTTCGGGAACCCCTACAACGACATCGGAGCCTACCTCATCGAACTCGGCCGCCCGGAGGAGGCCATAACGTGGTTCGAGCGCGCCCTTGGGGCTGCACGGTACGAATCGCCGTTCTTCCCGCACACGAACCTCGGCCGCGTGTACATGATGAAGGGCGACAAGGAGAGAGCGAAGAGGTCTTTCCTGAAGGCGCTCGAGCTCAACCCAGGGTACGAACCGGCGAAGCGGTTCCTCGAGATGTTGGAAACTGGCGGAAGCGCCTGAGACGCCCCGCCCTGACCAAGCGTGACGAAGGCGAGACCTCTCACTTCCTCGTTACGGCCAAGTCCACCTTCGAGAACGCGTCGAGCGTGAGCTTCGGCTGCCACGAGTACTGCTTCCACACGCGCCCCGATGAGAGCCCGTCGTCCCAACCCACGAAACTGTTGTGGAGCGGGTACCAGCCGCCTCGCGACGGGAACATGTTCGTGAAGTCGTTGAGGCCGTCCCACGCCCGCGCCTCGGCGTCTCCGGCCGCGTCGGTCGTCGACGGCAGGAACGCAACTATGCGGCCCGTTCCGGGAGCGTTTCCACCTACGATCTCGACGGTCACTTCGAGTCTTCCTCCAGGTTCGAGGTAGACTTCGGGCGGCAGACGGAACGTCTCCATCTCGTAGACGTGCTCCCCCGTCGCATCGAAGCGGGCGAACGGGCCCGTGGACGAACGCGGCGAGACCGGTCCTTCGAACAAGACGCGGCCGTCGCCGGCGGTGAGCCTCACTGCGGCGGGCGCTTCGGGGTCGAGAGCGACGCGCTCGGGCGCTTGCTGCGCGAACGATACCGCAAGGCCGTAGATGCGGGAGTTGATGCCGGAGTTCGTGAGGACGACCGACAGGCCTTTTCGCTCCCCGGCCTTGATCGTCGTCGCACCCTTGCCAAGGATCGATACGGTGCTCGTCGGGGCGTTTCCGCTCCAATCGATGGGCTCCGTCGGCAGCGGCCCGCCGCACTCTTCGGAAACGTCGCAGGTGTCGTCATCTTCGTTGGTGATGCTGACCACGCGGGAGGTGGTGGCGCTCGCCCCATCGTCGTCGGTGACGGTCAAAGTGACCGTGAAGCTACCCGGAAGGGAGAAGGCGTGCGTCGGATCCATCTCGCCGCTCGTGACACCGTCGCCGAAGTCCCACTGCCAGCTCACGATAGTGCCGTCAGTGTCGCTCGACATGTCGCTGAAGGATATGCTTGCGCCAACGATGGCGGATTGTGGCGACGCCGTGAAATCCGCGATCGGCGGCACGTTCGGCGCAGGCGCTGGTTCCTCCACCGTGACGGTCTGCGAAGCGGAGGCCGTCGCGCCATCGTCATCCATCACGGTCAACGTCACAATGAAAGTCCCAGAAGACGCGTACGCGTGCGTCGGGTCCTCCGCAGCGCTTGACGCGCCGTCACCGAAGTCCCATGACCATGAGACGATGATGCCGTCGGAGTCGGCCGAAAGGTCCGTGAAATCCACTGGAACGCCCGTGGTCGCCGGTGTGGGCGACGCGTCGAAGTCGGCGAGCGGCGCTGCGTTCGGTGGCGGCGGGGGCGACACGATGCCTATCGTCTTCGAGGTCGAGGCGCTCGATCCCTGGTCGTCCGTTACGGTGAGAGTCACCGTGTACTCGCCGGCGGCGGCGAACACGTGCGTCGGATCGGGGTCGAAGCTCGTGGAGCCGTCGCCGAAATCCCATTGCCACGAGACGATCGTGCCATCTGGGTCGCTCGATTCGTCCGTGAAAAGGACGCCCGAGCCGACCTCGCCCGTGCCGGGTGAACTGGAGAAGGCGGCCGTCGGCGGCGCGTTCGGCGGCGGGGGGACCTCATCGACGGTGAGCGTAGACGAGGCGGCCGCACTGTGCCCGTCGTTGTCCGTCACGACAAGCGTCACGAGGTACTCGCCGGTCGAGGCGTACGAATGCACTGGATCAGGCTCCGCGGCGGTGCCAGCGTCGCCGAAGTCCCAGTACCATGCGACGATCGTTCCATCCGGATCGCTTGACCGGTCCGTGAAGCTCACGGGCACCCCTGGCGTCGTGGACGATGGGGCGAATGTGAAATCGGCGACCGGGGGCAACTCCACCACTACGACCAACGCCGTATCGGTGGAAGAGACGAATCCGCCCAGCCCGTCGCCCGCCGTCGCGATGGCGACGTTCTGGGTGGTGGCTGTCAAGGGGAGCGTGACCGTGAAGACGACGCTCTCGCCAGGCGCGAGGCGTTCGACCGCCCCGACTGCGCCCACGTGGTCATCGTCGACGCGTATCATCTCAAGGTCGGCGTCGCCGTCGTTTGTCGCGATGAACTCGTAGGTGACGTCGCTTCCCCGCGTCACCGACTCGGCGTCCGCCCGCTTCAAGAGGGATATGGACGGGTTCTGTACATCGATGGCATACGTCCCGCTCGCTTCGACCGGGAGCCCCAATTCGTCCAAGCCGCCGGCCGTCGCGACCCCTTCGATGTCGGCCGTCACGGCGCGTTCGATGGTGAAAGTCGCCGAACCGCCCACGGGTAGCGACGTGACGTCGCCGACGTGGCCGAAAACGTCATCCTCCACGGCGATGCCGTCTACGACGGCGTCACCGAGGTTTGCGATCGTGTAGGTGATCGTCACGTCGGACCCGCCCCTCACGGCGCTTGCCGACGGTTCCGAGCGCACCCAGAGGCTCGGGTGGATGACGCGGACGGCGGCCGAATCCGACGCAGCCACGGGCGAACCGGCCTCGTCGATGCCGACGACGTCCGCGGTCGCGGTCGTGTCGACGGTCGCGGTCTCGCTACGCTCCAGCGTCACGCTCTCGGCGGGCCCAAGGGCGAGACCGTCGACGAGGACTCCCGCCGACCTGTCGGAGAGGGTCATTTCGACGATCTGGTTGTCGCCCGTGTTCGTCATGGCATAATCCCAGACGACTTCCCCACCGTCGCGGATGATCGCGGGTGTCGCCCCCATCGCCAAGGCCATCCCCGAATCGATGACGCGAACAGCCCTCTCGGCGCGGGCCTCGACCTCGAAGCCCGTGTCGTCTTGTCCCAGTGCGTGCGGGGCGAGAAGGAACGATGCGTCGGGCGCGGTGGTCGACGTCTCGAAGGGGACGATGGCGCCCACTGGAAGTTCGTCCACGACGAAGGACGCGCCGGTGAAGGGATCGCGCAATGAGATCGAATACAACGGCACGTCGCCAAGGTTCAGGACGGCGTAGGAGACGGCGAGAGGCTCGGCCAAATGGACGATCGACGGCGCGTCCACCAAGACGCCTATCGCCGGATGGATGAGCGTGACGATGGTCGTGTCATCGTCCGAGACGGGAAGCCCTGTCTCGTCAAGGCCGCGGCCGCGCGATGCGTAAAGGTGCGTGACCGTCGGCGAGGCCGTGGCAAAAAGCGTCGCGCTCTCGCCGGGAAGGATCGAGGGGACGCTTCCGATAAGGCCGAGCGTCACGTCGTCGACTTCCACGTCGACGAGCGGTGAATCGCCCGTGTTCGACACCGTGAAGGAGAACGTCGTCTCCTCCCCCTCGTGCACACGCGCAGGGGACGCTTCCACGTCCACGTCGAGCGATGGGTGGATTATCTCGAGCGCCGCCACGGCGCTCGCGGAAACGGGCTCCCCTTCCGGTCCGAAACCGGACGCGGTCGCCGGCACGCCGCCATCGTCCAGGTCGTCGACGACGCGCGTTTGCGAGCAGGCGACGAATTGGCGGTAGGCAAGGCTATGAAGGGCGCAACCGGGGACGTTTCCCGCGCGCGAATCGGTGAGCCGCAGGTCGTCGACGGGGGCCGCGCCCGTGTTCGACACCCGGTAATCGAAGGTGACCGGAAGGCCCGCCCGCGTGATCGCCGGCGTGGCGACCGCTTTCAGCGTCATGTTCGGGATGCCCGGAGCGCGCGCCTCGACGTAGGCAAAGCCGAGGCGGATGCGGACGTCGCCCGGGACAGGTGCGGGAAGCCGGTCGCCGTGCAGCACTATCTGCATCACGTCGATGGTGGCGGTCGCGACGTTCTCCCCGGTCGAGGGGTCGGCGCCGGCGGTGTTGAAGGCCTCGCCGATGTGGACGAAACCGTACTCCGTGGTGGGATCCCGCGGATCGCTCAAGAGGTTCACGGTGACCGGGTCGGCCGAATCCACGATGAGCTGCTCGCCGCCCGCGAAAAGACGGATCTGGTCGAGGACGGCCGTGCTGTCCGAACTCGTCCTGTTCGAATGGGCGTATGCGTCGCCCTCGACACGGGCCGCGAGTTCGAGGACGTCCGGGATGGAGAATGGTTCCACGGTGACGTGGGCCTTCGCGTAGACGTCACGACCGATGATAGCCCGCTCCTCGACGATCGACACGTTCGAGTGGCCGCCAAGAGGCAACGGCGCGATGATGTGCGATTCGCTCTGGGCCTCGCCTTTCCAGGTGAGGACGGCACGTACGCCGACCGTGTCGGAGTAGGGGCTCAAAGGCAGCGTGGTGCCTTCGACGCCGCCTTCCGCGAACGCCGACCCACGGGTGCGCGGTTCGGCCGCGGGCGATGGGCATGCCGTCGAGTCGCCGGCGACCACTTTCCAACCATCCGAGGTGATGACCTGCAACCCCTTGACGCGGACACAACCGGCCGCCTCTTGAGACGTCTCCAAGATCCGCACGAGGACGCCGCCGACCTCGATCTCCGCGCTCTGGCGGAAGGACCCGAGGGGTGTGCCGAGGACGGAGAGGCCTTGGACGCCCGAACCTTGCAGCGTCCAACTCCCGTTCGGGAGGAACGTGACGGTGGCCCCGACCTGGGCGGCGGTGACGACGCTGCCGAGAACCGTTAGGCCCGTCACTTGCGATGAGGCGCGGGTGGTCTTCGTGAGGACCTCGGACTTTGCCTCAGCGAGGACCGCGGCCGCGCTAGTCCCGGCATAGAGGCCGAAATGGCCGGCGGCACGGGAATAATCGGACCCGGAGCGCGCGTGGGAGTTTGCGATCGCCACGGGCCCATATTCGTCGCCTCGGGGGTCAGTCACCATGAGGCCACGGGCCTTGGCAAGATGCGGTCCGGTCGGCGCATCCGGGATTCTGACCGCCGCGACCGTGACAAAGGCCGGCGAAAGTAGTACAAGAACTATGCATACCGCTGCTAACCGCTGCTTTCCAACCACGTTGCCCCTCTCCATCCGCGCCTCCCCCGCAGGGGCCACAGCGCGGAAACCGGGCAAGAGAAGTGCGGCGATGTGAAAATACCTTTTATCATAAGGAATCCGTATGAGTCGCCACATCTCAACGGCCTGTTTTACCGATGGCACCCAACAAGCGACCGGGTCGGCATCTCATGGGGACGCAACGCGCGTGGAGCATGTCTGGAAAACCCGTGTGGAGCGATGAGAAAATCGTCGAGGGGCCGCTTGCCGCTGGCCAAGAAATCAAGAGACCTCTTCATTTCCAATGAATTCTTTTCCGCGCGATCTTCCGTGGCGGCACGCGCGTTGCGTCCATCCCGCATCGCGTCGCCACCCCCACCGTTAAATACCGTCCGGTTTTATCCGACGACAACGGGCAGAAAAGAAGGTCTCGATCCAAAATGACACGAAAATTCGACGCCGTCGTCATCGGCGCAGGCCCCGGAGGCTACGTGGCCGCCATACGCCTCGGCCAACTCGGAAAAAAAGTCGCCGTGATCGAGCGCGACCGCGTGGGCGGCGTCTGCCTCAACGTCGGCTGCATCCCGTCGAAGGCACTCATCCACGCGGCACGGGAGAAGCGCCGGATGGAACACGCGCAGGAGATCGGCCTCGTCGTGGGGCCGGTGAGGGTCGACATGGCCGCACTCCAGAAGTGGAAGGCCGGAGTCGTCGAGAAACTCACCGGCGGCATCTCGCAACTTCTCAAAGCGAATAACGTCGAGGTGGTCAAGGGCGAAGCGAGGTTCACAGGCCCGAACGAGCTCCAAGTGACCGGGGCCTCCACAGAGACGATCCAGGCCGACGCATTCATTGTCGCCACGGGCTCGCGGCCGATCGAGATCCCCGGGTTCAAGTTCGACGGCAAGCGCGTCCTCACGAGCACAGAGGCCCTGGAACTTCGCGAGATCCCGCAATCGCTCGTCGTCATAGGCGGCGGTGCCATCGGCCTCGAAATGGGCACTCTCTATCACAGCCTCGGCGCGAAGGTGACCGTCGTCGAACTCATGGACCAGATCGTCCCTGGGATGGACACGGAACTGGCGACGACCTACGGACGGCTCCTCAAACGCAGGGGCATCGAGGTCCATCTCAAGGCCGCAGCCAAAGAGTTCGACGGAAAGAACGTGAAGGTGCAGACGGCCGACGGCGAGACCCTCAACATCCCGGCGAGCCACGTTCTTGTGACCGTCGGACGACGCGCGAACACCGACAGGCTCGGCCTCGACAAGGCGGGCGTCCAAGCGGACAAGCGCGGCATCATCTCGGTGGACCACCAGATGCGGACCAACGTCTCGCACATCTACGCTATCGGCGACGTCGCCCCGGGCCCGATGCTAGCCCACAAGGCCTCCAAGGAGGCGGTGGTCGCCGCTGAATCGATAGCCGGTCACAAGGCGGCAAACGACTTCCAGACGATCCCGGCCGTCGTCTACACCGACCCGGAGATCGCCTCCTGCGGCCTCACCGAGGCGCAGGCCAAGGAGAAAGGGCACGAAACGAGGACGGGGAAATTCCCGTTCGCCGCTTCTGGAAGGGCCCTTACGACGAACGACGCGGACGGCTTCGTGAAGATAGTCATCGACAGGCCGACGGGCGTCGTCCTAGGCGTGCACATCATCGGAGCGAACGCCTCCGACCTCATCAGCGAGGCCGCGCTCGCGATCGAGATGGGTGCTACGGCCGAGGACCTTTCACTCACCGTCCACCCGCATCCGACGCTTCCGGAGGCGTTGATGGAAGCGGCCGAGGCGGCGCTCGGCAAAGCGATCCACCAGGTGAATAAGTGACCGGCACTCCCGGGTCAAGGTGATGGCGATGGTTAGGAAGGAGGATGCCGGCTACAATGCGCCCGCGAGCCTCGAGCCGGACGACACGCATCTTTTCCAGTTGATCGGACCAAAAGGCGAGGTGCCTTCCCGTTTCGAGCCGAAACTATCACGCGACTCGCTCCTCCACGTCTACCGCACCATGGTCTTCCAACGGATGATCGACGAGCGGATGATGAACCTCCAGCGCCAGGGCCGCATCGGATTCTACGGAGCGACAACCGGGGAGGAGGCGACACCGATCGCAAGTGCCGCCGCGCTCGACCCATCCGACTGGATCTTTCCTGCGCTTCGACAAGGCGGAACACTTCTTTATCGCGGCTATCCGTTGAAAAAATGGCTCGGGAACCTCTTCGGCACGCTCGACGATCCCGCCAAAGGCCGATCGATGCCTTGCCACTACTCGGACCGCGACTACAACGTCGTCTCGTGGTCGAGTTGCATCGGCACTCAACTCCCGCATGCGGTCGGGATGAGCCACGCCGCAAAGATCCGTGGCGACAAGACGATCGCCGCCGCGTACCTGGGGGACGGCGCCACCAGCGAAGGCGACTCGCATATTTCCCTGAATTGGGCTGCCGTCTACACGCTGCCGGTCGTGTTCATCTGCCAGAACAACCAGTGGGCAATCTCGGTCCCGACGTCAATGCAGACCGCGTCGGAGACGTATGCGATAAAGGCGCGCGCCTACGGCATGCCCGGTTACCGAGTCGACGGCAACGACGCTCTTGCCGTGTATTACGCGACGAAACTCGCCGCTGACCGCGCGCGGCGTGGGGAGGGGCCGACATTCATCGAGGCTGTCACCTACCGGATGCTCGGCCACTCGACGAGCGACGATCCGACGCGATACCGCGACTCCGTCGATGTAGAGTTCTGGAAATCCCGTGACCCGATAAAACGCCTGCGCTCCTATCTTGAGTGGAAGGGCCTCTACGACGCCAAATGGGAAGCGGCGGAGAAGTCGCAAATCGACGCGGAGATCGACGTAGCAATACCGCAGGGGGAGAAAGCCGCGCTTCCCGCCCTTGACACGATGATGGACGACGTCTTCGAGGAGCCGTCGGCTGCGCTCAAGGAGCAACTGGCGAACGGTTCGCGCCGCGTTTGACGCGGATTTGCGTTTTGTCTTACGCGTGCTGTCTCCAGTTCTGTACGACCGTCGGGCTTGAATCCCCGTCCGTGTAGGAGGCGGACAGGGAGACTCCTACGTCAGCGCACGGGATGCTTGTCGTGGATGCGCTAGACACCCACATGTCGGGGTCTGAAGAATCCCACGGCGAAAGCGTGAGCGGACCGCTCGTCACTACGCCGACCCCGGATATCGTGTGCGGGGGGTTCGACAAGTCCACAACGCCGATCTCGACGTCGTTCTGGAGGCAGGTGTCGGCCGTACCCGGCACGCTGCTCTCCGTTCCCGAGAATAGCGTGCAGATACGGTGCCCCAATGGGAACGCAGTCTGGTAGGGCTTGTGACAGCCCGAAACGATCGAGCCTAGTTCTAGCCCGTCGGTGCTCCAGATGACGCTGTGGTTTCCCACGGGGTGCTGGTAGGGTTGGTCATTGTCGCTGTGCGGCGGCAGCGTCGTGCCGGGGGCAAAGTGTGCTTCGACCCGGAAGGCTTGACATTTCCCTTGCACCGGCTTGCCGTCGGCGTCCGTGACACAGTTCGTGCCCCTAAAATTGCCAGGGAAAAACATCTTCTGCCCAGTGACTGGATCGTGCATATCGGTGTCGAATGAGAGTTCGTAGAAGATGTCGAAGAAGCTGTCGAGCTGATACTGGTCGCCGGAGGGCGTCGAAACGCGCGTGCCGACCACCTGGCCCATGGAGGGCAGGGTCGGGCTCTCCCTAATTTTGAGGGCGATAAGGATCGTGAGCTCTCTTATGGGAATCGACGGACGCGTGCTGTTCTTGCCAACGTGGACGACGCCTTGCAGTTCCATCGCGACCATCTCGATCGGGACGACGTAGGTATCAACGATGTGGACGAGTTGCTGTCCTTGGCAGAAGCCGACCGGGGGCCGAAGCTTCTGACACTGCTGCTCACTCATAGGTTGGCAAGTCGTCTGGCCGTCGGGAGTGATGAAGCAGCCGACCCACTGGACCTCGTCGTGGCCGCTCGTTTCCTGCTCCGGCCCGCGGCAGACTTTCGTAGTCCCGGCGCCTTGATCGAACTTCACCAACGCGGTATTATTCGGAACGCCTTCTTCGTTGACGGCGATGCCGCTCACGCCGCCGTCGTTGCCATTCTTGATGGTCCCCTTCGCGAGGCTTACCGCCCCCGCCGGATCGAGACGGATGAGGGCCGCGCCTGTTGAGCTGAACGCGTCGAGCGTCCAGCCATCTGGACACGTGGGGTCTGGGTGCGTGCCTCCATGGTCCGCGCTTGTGATGTTCGAAAAGCCCGAAGCTACCATTCCTAGTGTGACTGCTGCGATGAGAATCCTGCTCATACTGTCGCCTCCTCTCGGCGGACGTATCGGCGGGTTGAACCTTAAAGTTGATTCCGGACGCCGTATGAGGCGAACGGCCCGTCGATGTGATGGCAGGCAGGGCGGATGGGATAGCTGGCAACGGCAAGCTTGATATTTCCAGACAGGACCTCGCCTGTTGGGGGAAACACGATGGTAAGAGGCCGGCCACGAGGCATTGTAGGATTGGCCCTGCTGCTTGTCACGTCGGGCTGCATCAGCGCGCCTGAGACGCTTGACTCGGACGTGTCGCCTCTTTCGATGCCATCGGTCGCCACGGATTGCATCGCGGACTTGAACGGAATCGATCTCAACTATGCGACCGTGGCGGGGCTCCAATCCGCACTTGCGGCGGGCGAGATCACGAGCGCGCAGCTGGTCGACGCGTACGTTGCCCGTTTCCTCGCATTCGACGAGAGCGGTCCCAAACTCAATTCGATACAAGGGATCAGCCCGACCGCGGCCTCGTACGCGGCCGCCCTCGACGCCGAACGCGCAAATGGAACCACGCGCAGCCCCATGCACGGCATCCCCATCCTCCTCAAGGATAACGTCGGAACGAGGGACCAGGCCACGACGGCGGGCTCCATCGCGCTCGAACAGAACATGCCGCCACAGGACGCGACGCTGACGAAACGGCTGCGAGATGCGGGCGCCATCATCCTGGGAAAGACGCAACTCTCCGAGTTCGCCAACTGGGTCTCCCTGAATATGCCGAGCGGCTACAGTTCGCTCGGCGGCCAGGTGGTGAACGCCTACACCGGCGGTGACCCGAGCGGTTCGAGTTCGGGCTCCGGCGTCGCAGGGTCAATGGCGTTTGCGACCGTTACCATCGGGACCGAGACATCGGGAAGCATCCTGAGTCCAAGCAACGCGAACAGTCTGGTCGGCGTGAAACCGACGCTCGGCCTCGTGAGCCGGGCAGGCGTCATCCCGCTTGCCGCCAACTTCGATACGCCGGGACCGATGGGGCGAAACGTCGCCGACGTCGCCGTAGTCCTAGGGGCGATCGCCGGCCCGGACGACCTCGACCCGGCAACGGCTTCGAGCGCCGATCACCTTCCGTCAAACCGCGACTACACGATGGGGCTACATGCCGATGCACTCACAGGTGTCCGCCTCGGCTACGACGCGAACTCGGGCGGCGCGCTCTTCCTTCGAGCGCTCGATGACCTGCGGCGACTCGGCGCGGAAGTCATCCCGATCCAACCGAACAACGACCTCGACTCGTTGAGCATCCTCGAGATCGGCCTCATCCCCAACGAGTTCAAGTTCGGCATCAACGACTACCTCGCCAAACAGGCAGGCCCGGGACTCCCGGTGAAGGACCTCAGCGAGATCATCCTCTTCAACCAAGAGCACCCGGACAAGGTGAAGTACGGGCAGGACTTGCTTATCGCCTCGGACGCGAACCCCGGCGTCGGCCCGCTCGCGGATGTCGCCGCGATACCCGTGATAGCGGCGAGTCGCAAGGTCGCCGACGACATGTTCGCGCGGGACAATCTCGACGCCCTCATCGGGCCGAACGCACCTTACACGGGACTCGGTGCGGCCGCGGGATATCCGACGATCGTCGTTCCTGCGGGCTACAACGGCACGAGGCCGCAGGGTTTGAGCTTCTTCGGCCCTGCCTGGAGCGAGGCGCGGCTTCTAGGCTACGCCTACGCGTACGAGCAGGGAACGATGAGGCGCGAGCCTCCGACAACGGTCAACACGACGCTACTCGTGGGCGTCTGCCCCGCCTTGGCTCCTGAGAGTCCGAGCCTTGGAGCCTCCATGATCGAATCCGGTTCCAATACGGCGATCACGCTTGGCGAACGCGAAGAGAGGCCACTTGAGCGCGCGCCGTTTTCTATCGCGTCCAAGCCGCTAGCACGCCCGGCAGCTCCTTGATGTCGAGTATACGAGCATCGGGTTCCACCTCCAGCTTCGGCGGCGTCTTCCAGGTGCGATAACCGTACTCCGCGAGCACGGTCTTCAATCCCGCCTTCTTCGCGGGCGTCACGTCTCGCGGTGGATTGTCGCCCACCATCGCGACCTCACCGGGCTTCACGCCGAACTTTTCCGCAAGATGCAGGAACGGTTTCTCATCGGCCTTACCGGTTGGAAATTCCGTCATCGTGATGACGGTGTCGAAATAATCGGCAAGGCCCATAGAGTAGAGTCGCTGGCGGGCTTTGAGGCCCGGGGCATCTGTGATGATCGCGAGGCGGAGGCCTTTCTTGATGAGTTCAAGGAGCGTCTTTCCGGTCCCGGGATATGGCGCGACGAGGGCCCGCTTGGTCCGAAGATAACCCTCGATCCCGGCTGCAAGGATACGTTCGTCGACGCGCCCCATCGCGCGCTGAAGGAATTCGTTGAAGGCCGTATCAGAGTCGATGCCCACCTCGTAATAGGTGTCGATGAGCTTCTGTTCTGCCTCCTCGACCGCCATGGGAAGCCCCGCATCGACCATCGCACGCGCGGCCTCCTCGGACGAGACGCGCTTGAAGCGGACGAAATCGATGAGGGTCGCGTCGAGGTCGAAGGCGACGGCCGCGAGGGTCATGGGGGCGGATGGCCGATGGTCGTGATAAGAATCACGGAAAGACCACCAAAGTGCGCCAGCACCTCCGGTTGCGGTTTTCCCCAGAATCCCGATTCCTAACTTCGGGGCTACTCGAAGGCGCAACTCTCGGTCCCCAAGGGGCCATCCGCACAATAGCGTCCCCAATGCCAGACCTCGACATAATGTGCCTCCGATGGCGAGGAGAGGTAGAGCGGATCCCAGACGCTCACCCGGTGAGGCCATTGGATGGTCTTTGTCCCGCCAGGGGGCCAAACCACCTCCTGCTCCAGGTCCTCCTCCCGCCACGGGCCGTCCGGCGCGTCCAGATTGACGTGGCATGCCAACGACCCCACATTGATGTCGTTCGAGTTGGGACACTGGTCGATCGGCACTAGTACGCAAGTCTCGGCGCACACGAGGATGCCTTCAAGCACCAGGTCTTCGCGGTGATTCGCGATCCCGATGCCTATGGGACCGAGCGTTCGCTCGAACACGACTCTATCCTCCGCTAATGAGAACTCGAAATCGAAATCACTCAAGGCACTCGCGTCCGCCTCGTAATCACAATGGGGGACGTTGATGAGGCCCGGCACGACGATGGAGTGGAATTCATTGCAGACATCCGTCTCGACGACGCCCTCGTATCGTAGCGTGTAGTTCCCGCTGACGCCGTTGTTCACGAACGGTATCACCGGGTCCAAAGGCAGAGAATGATCCAGGATATTCGCGGTCGACCCGTACGACTCGTTCAATTGCAAGAAATACCGATGCGCTTGGTTCCAACTCGTGTTGAACCACAATGTCGCGACCCCCTCGCCGGCTGGACAATTCTCAAGTTGAATACGTAGGCCCGTTTCGAGTGAACGCTTTTGACCCCTCGGGGCTTTGCCCGAGGTGGTCAATATGAGGCGAGGCTCTGGTCGTTTTCCTCCTGAGAAGA
>JACQPN010000018.1 GCA_016207515.1 Euryarchaeota archaeon
ACGATGATGGCTCCGATCCGAGGCGGGCCGCGAAGCCGATGGTGGCTGTGGAGCCGGCGAGGCGAGGTGACGCAGTCACCGAAGCCGATGGTGGCTGTGGAGCCGGCGAGGCGAGGTGACGCAGTCACCGAAGCCTTAAGACCCATGGCCTGATTTCCCATCGCCGTCCCGATTCGGGATGATCCCCCGCAGGGGTGGCAGAACGGTAATGCGGCAGACTGCAGATCTGCTTTCAGGGAGTTCGACTCTCCCCCCCTGCTCTTCCGGGTCCCAATCCTCTCTCCGGGTCCAAAGGGGGGAGAGGAGACAGGAGGGCGACAAGAGGGAGCCACCCGTGTCGACTCTCCCCCCCTGCTTGACGGAATCGCGACGTGGGGGAGCGATTCCGTCACGAGAGGACGAATGAAGTAAGTCCTCGACGTGGCCCAACGGTTGCTCCTTCTCCAACGGGGAGAGGCGATAGGGTGGCGACCGAAGACCACACCTAAGACCCCCCATTCCGTCCTTCGTCCGCTACCAACAGTAATATATTAACTCGCCCCCAGTGGATATCCGTCAACGGATGAGACTAGCGGGTACCATCGCTTTGGCCAGCGTTCTCGCCATCACGCTCGTGGCGTCAGCACTGCCCCTCGATCCCGAGCCCGTTCCGACGCGGTCGTACATCATTTCATTCACGCACACGCCGACCATTGCCGAACAGGTTGATCTTGCGAAGATGGGCGTCGCGGGCGAGATGTATCACCTTCTTCCGATGATGCGCGCCGACATGACTTCGTTCCAAGCGAACGAGATCGGATCGCGAGCCTATGTGCTGCGTGTCGATCGCGACCTCGCCGTAGCGGCCCACCTCGACCGAAGCAAGGCACTCTCCCGCGCCGGCGCCGCTTCCCTCGAAGGCCTCGCGGGGACTGGCAAGGGCGTCACCGTCGCCGTCGTCGATTCGGGGCTCGATCGGCAACATCCAGACCTACGCGACCGCATCAAGGCGAGTCTGCGGTTCGTGAACGGCGCGTGGCAGGAGGCTGGGGTCGACACCGACGGGCACGGCACGCACGTCGCGGGCATCGTCGCCGGAAGCGGTGGCCAGAGCGGCGGGTTGTACGCTGGTGTCGCCCAAGGCGCGGACCTCGTCGGTCTCGATTTCTCGAGCGCCCCATCGACGTCCACGGCGATCGCCGCCTTCCAATGGATCCTCGATAACCAGCGCGCCATGAACATCCGGGTGGTGACGAACAGTTGGGGGCGCACGGAGTCGTCGAGCCATTACGACCCCGAAGACCCCGTCGTGAGGGCGACCAACCGCCTCCTCCTTGCGGGCGTGGTCGTCATCTTCTCGGCCGGGAACACGGGCCCGGGCCCACACACGCTTTCGGCCGAGGCCCAGAACCCCGAAGTCATCACCGTCGGGGCCACCAATGACGCGGGTGTCGCCGCGGAGTTCTCGAGCCGCGGCCCGGCCGTCGACACGACCGGGAACGCCGTCGGTTTCATCAAACCCGATCTCGTCGCCGACGGCCAACGCGTGATGTCGACGAAAAGCGCCCAACAGGTCGGCACACCGTCGGCCCCGATCCTGAACCAAGTGGACGCACCGGGACAGACCGCGGTCTATTACACGGAGCTGTCGGGAACGAGCCAGGCCGCCCCGCACGTGGCCGGGGTCGTCGCTTTGATGTTGGAGGCGAATCCCGGCCTCACCCCGAACCAGATCAAGAACATCCTCCACGAAAGCGCAATCGACCTAGGGCCCGCCGGCCCCGACGGCGACTACGGGTTCGGCCTCTTGGACGCGAGGGACGCGATCGCCCTTGCAAAGAACGTCCCGAAGGACAACGGCAACATCCTCGTCGCGGGCGGCTCCGAGGAATACGGCGACCGCGGCGAGATCCGCGCGGCCGGAAGTGGCCCATCGACCCTGCCGCTCGCAACCCCTGACAGCCAAAGCGATATCGCGTCGGCCGATTTCCCGGCGAAACCCGGCGCTTCCCGCATCACGTTCGATTTTGCGTGGACCCCGACGGACGCCGCTTTCAAAGTCGTCCTCTCCGACGGCGCGAACACCTACGGCCCCTGGCTCATCAACCGCGACGAGGGTGGACGCAAGGTCATCAGCGGCCTCATCGACGGCGGCATAACGCCCGGCGTGTGGCACGTGTACGGCAAACCCACGCTATCGGCTTCGGTCCAATACGAGTTCAAGGCCAGGGTGGACGTGGGAGAGAACCCGGACCGGGCCGGCCGACTCGACGACCGGTACAGGTTGCCAGATGACAACTACGGGCCCGTCGACAAATACATCGCCGAGCTCCAATACGAGCTCAAGGACGCGGAGATCGCGCTAAAACAAGGATTCGAGGTCCTGCGGCGTGACGTCCCGGGACCAGGGATTTGGGAGCTTTTCGGCGCCGTAGCGGTCGTCGCCGTCGCGCTTACCAAGCGCAAGAGATAAAGAAGGGGGCGGGATAGGGTTTTCAGCCGTTTGGATACGGCGCATTCCGACAACTCAGCCTAGTGGCCGGTCGTGGACTCGCTGCGGCTCCTTCGTAGCCGTCTGCGTCTGGAGAGGGCCGTCGTCGGACCGGTCCGCCCCGTGGTCGCGTGGACTCGCACGCGCTCGTCCACTTGTCCCCGGGGCTGGCAGTGAAAGAAGTCTAAAAAACCAGCCCCGTGGTCGCGTGGACTCGCACGCGCTCGTCCACTTGCCCCCGGGGCTGGCAGTGAAAGAAGTCTAAAAAACCAGCCCCGTGGTCGCGCGGATTCGCTAGGGCTCATCCGCTAACCACGGGGCAAGATGAATAATTGGGTAGAAAATAGCCCCGTGGTGAATCGAGGGGCCCAGCCCCGTGGCGCTAGGTGACTCCCTCCGGTCGTCACCCGCGCCCCGGGGCAGAAGAATAATTGGGTGGAAATCAGCCCCGTGGTGTAGCGGCCAATCATACGGGACTTTGGATCCTGTGACTCAGGTTCGAATCCTGACGGGGCTATGAATCCGAGGCGTGGAATTTGAACCGGGAAGCGGAATATGAACCCGGGTCAGGCATAGCCAGTCATCCCCGCCCACCTGGTAGTAGGCAAGCTCATCTGCTTTCGAGCATCCTCAACGCTAGCCTCCAATGATTCCTGGGAGAGTCGACCTTGGACGTGTTCAAGATACGCCTTCGCAATCGTCTCCTCCGGTGTAGATGGCTCCCAATGGTAGCCGGGCAGGATGTCGCGCCGCGCGATCCGATCCTCCAATAGCGGCTGGTTGTAGTGCTTGTTGAAAACGTCCCAACTTATTCCGAGTTGCTCCTGAGCGAGCTTCGGGTTTTCCCGCGCGATCAATGTCCCGACGCTCTTGCGAATGACGTGCGTCGTTATCGGCTTCTGAATCCCGGCGAGTCTCGCGAGGCGCTTCAATGTTCGGTTAATCCATTGGCTGGTCACCACACCTGCCGGCGCGATAAAGACCGGCGTCTCCGAGCCGCGCCACAATGGCGTCGTTCGAAGGTAGTCCACCCATCTGCGCAACCGAACGGCTGCGCGCGGCGTGAGGACCACGTTGTGTTCAGATTTGTTCTTCATGTGTCGAAACAACGCTGCTGGCTTCTCCCAGGCGATGTCGCCGACCGTGAAACGCGCCAAGTAGCTTCGGATGCGGCCTCCCGTACACCAAGCGGTCTCCAAGTAGGTCCGGAACAACTCACGGTAATGCGGCGTCCGGAACTGGTAATGGTCGACCGCGTCGAACATCTTTCGCATGTCGTCCTCGGTGTAATGTTGGACGAGACGAATACGCATGGGAAAACCGCGCATCACGAGGCGTTCGCCCGATTGAGTCGTGCGCCCGAGTGCGGCGCGAACCACGGCGTTCCAGGCTTTGGCGAGGTGGGCGGCGTAACTCTCGCTGATGAACTTCTTATCCACCAGTTCCCGAAGATATTCACGATACGCAGCCACATCCTCGGGTTGGAGTGTCGCGAAGTCCAGCCCCTTTGACGCGAAATCTCGCAGAATACGGGTCAGATCGGCGCGTCGCTGGTTCAGCGTGATTTCGCGCAGTTGCCTTCGTTCCCGAATGAACGGAATGATCCTGTCCATCGTTTGGGTCGGCGACAGTCCGCGGAACGATTCGCGGTCTAAGGTCGAGGGGCTCTCTGCCGGTTGCCGATTGAATTCCTTGAAGGGTGGCTTCATGGAGTTCGAAAGTCCTATCCTGGCTTTCAGTTCCTGGCCCGCCAAGGCACAGATCCTGCACGGCGAGGATTTTCAAACGGAAGCCGCGTTCTTCGCGCGTGGGCGTCGGCAGGACGGCTCACCTTGGCTCAACCTGGTGCCGTCTTGGCCGGTGCGCGTCGTCGCTTTCTCGTGCTACTGGGGGAGATGCGTATGCTCGCTATGCGTTCGATCCTGAACGTGCGCTCGTCCTTCCTTAGGTGGCAATATGCGATGAGGTAGCGCCCGGCAATCTCCGTCGGGGTCACGCGCCGCGTCGTCCAATCGCCGCGGCTATGCGCGTAGTACTCCATCTCCACGTCGAGCCCCTCCTTGATGGCGCGCCTCAGGATTTGTCTCGACCTGGTTGCGTCGTATGAGGGTCCAGTCCAAGGCTCATCCTCGTCCCAAGGCATGTCGCCTTCAAAATCAGATGGAATCCAACGCCACTCAAGGATCTGCTTCACGACATAATCCAAGTGGGCGCGTTCGGCGTTGTCGAGCTTCCGGCCTAGCTTCAGGGCGAGACGACGTGGCCGGAATTCCTCAAGTAGGCTCGCGCCTTCGGATTCGAACGCTTCCAGCAATTTTGCGCCGACGGCTGCGAGCCACGCATCTTCGCGAGTGAGTTCCACAATTCCAATTCGCCGCGGATCGATTCTGGTCTTTCTGGTCACACTTCGACCCCGATCTCTATCCGCTCGTAGCCCACGTGGGGCACGCTTCGGGTCCGACCCGCTCCTTTCACGCTCTCTAATTGCACGAGGCCGAGTCCCTCCAAGATGTCGAGATCCGTGGTGACGGATTTTCGGTCCCGCTTGGCCAGCTTCGCGAGTTCGTATACACTCGCGGGTCGCTCGTGCCGGATCAGGGTCAAGAGCCGCAGGCGCTCGCTGGTCAGGAAACTGCGAAGCGCCTCGGCGTCGCGGAAAATGAGATTGTCCTCACGCTTCTTGGTCGCACGCTTCGCGATCCTTTCGAGCGAACGCGCCGTAGCCTCGATCTCTTGTTCCTCCGTCATGATCTCGATTCTGACTTTGCGAGCCTTCATTCGACGCCACTCCTCAACCGCTTCACGGCCGCTTGGAAATGCCGCAAAAGATCCTGCCAATCGGTCGACTCGAGCGGACCGACTTTTCCCCCCAAATGTTCGTGCGGCCCCTTGCCGTGGGCATTGTCCATCCTGTACACCCTGATTCCCTTCCCTTCGATCCGTTGCACGTAGGCAAACGCGAACTTGACGCCCTTCGGGAAGCGTCCTGTTCGTTTGACCGCCCACGCGTTGACTTCCGTGAATTCGCCGGGACCCAAGACCGTCCGTTGACGCAGGAGCAGCCGCGCCGGCACATATGTGGTATGTCAAGCCACATATATAGCGGTTCCTCCCTGGACAAGAGAGAGGGGCGGCCGCCGCGAGAACCGCCCGATTTCGATGAGAACCTACCATCCGTGCTGACGGGGATACCGGAACGGTCGGGTTCGGTCACGATCCGGTTTTCTTTTGAGGCTATGTGATGAGGCGGTGGCCCATTAGCTGTCGTGTAACTCGCTAATCCGACCCGCCTTGTAACTCTAAAACCGACCCCCCTGGCCGGCGGCGACCGTATCGCCGCCGGACCTTGAAAACCTTCTCCCGATTCCCGGGAAGATACA